>DSDE01000225.1 GCA_011049095.1 Fidelibacterota bacterium | reverse complement strand
GCCTTGATCGCTTCCTCGCCAACCGGTTCCATTTGATTGACTTTGGGTCATGCCAAGATAGATTTCCAGCTTCTTCCAGTCTTCATCGGTGGGTACACGCCAGCCCTGAGGCGCCAGGCCACGGCGATCGTTCACCGCATACCAATTGTAGAGGGCGCCGTATTTGTTCCCATTGCTCTGCTTATTATCGTACCAGCACATCGCGCCTGTGCTCCGCTTTGTCCATTGGCTGTTATCCGTAACATTGGGAATCGCTGTGCCATCTCTATATTTGCTCACTTTCAGGTTCTCGGCCATCCACCATTGATTGCCAATTTTTACCGTCCGATAGACGTTGCCGTCGATGTCCGTCACCGTGCCGGTCGTACCTGTCTGACTGCCGCTTTCCCCATTGACTCGGGACTCAGCGACCACGGCTTTTTTCAGGCTCACATTCAACGTGGCGGTCTGCTTTTCGCTGATGCTGATGGTCTTGCTTTGGGATTCATAGCCGGAAGCGCTGAGCTCCAAAGTATAGTCGCCGATGGGAATGTCTTTTTTGTAAGCCGAGCCGCTCCATGTGGCAAATTGCGAAGCGCCAGATTTCATCACGACTTTGGCTTCCATAGGCTCTACCACAAACTGCAGTTTGCCGGTTTTCTGTTTCAAGATAAAGCTCTCGCTTCTGTCCCGCCCTTTTTTGATTTCTATCGTGCGGGTTTCGCCATGCCAGCCTGGTTTTTTCACCTCGATGCGATAGCGTCCTGGCGCCAGCTCGATGGTTCTGCTCTTTTTTGCCTCGCCATTGATAAGGACTTCCGCATCGGCAGGGGTGATATTCAGCGTCAGCATTGCCGTAGTCTTCTCCAGCTTAAAATTCCAGCTATTGCTGCCACTTTCGGTGACGGTGATACGCTGCTCGATGGTTTCATATTTGCTCTTCATCAGACGCAAATCGTAGTCGCCGGGAAATTTGAAAAGCTGCTTATTGGTCTTCCCTTCATTCACATTATTGATGAAAATATCCGCTTCATTGGGTTCGCTGCGCAGGGTCACCATCACCGGCTCCAGCTCTGTCATTCTCAGATTCTCTAAATATTTATTCTCCTCGCTAACGGTGATTTGCCGCTCAAGGTCTTTGTAACCCGCTTTTTTGAGAAGGAGTGTGTGTTTGCCTCGCTCTACGTTGTAGAGTTTTTCAGTGCCCAGCAATTTACCGTCTATATATTTTTCGGCATCGGCAGGGATGCTGTTGATCACCACCGGCAGGCTATTGTCTTTGCGGGTGAGCACCATCTGATAGGTATTCCAGCGCTCGGGCCGAATGGGAATATCGTAGGTCATCTTGATGAAGCCTTCTCTCGCGATGCGGATCTGACGCTCGTTTTCGCTGATATAGACCACCAGCTCACCTTTTTTGTATTCCACATTGCCGGTAACGCCCAGGTTGGTCTCGATGAGAAAGGGACCCGTGATGTCGGTGCGAATCTTCAGCACCGCGCAGGGTATCTCGTTGATGTCTTTTTTCTCGTGACGACGCGCTGTCAGATCATTGCCAATCAGCTCAAAGCTCTTCACCAGAAACTCATCAGCCAAAAGGGCGCTTAAACTCAAAAATATCATCACGGCAAAGCGGAAAAGCTTCATTTTCTCATTCTCCCTGTTTTTATAGATACCGCCAGTCTGCCCTCTTATTTTTTGTCCCGAAAATATAGAAAAATATAAACCAAAGCCAAAGTAGATTGAGCGTCCCGCTCAATTATTTTGAGGAAGTGACATTTTTCCGCCGCCTGTCGCAGAGAAACAGCCGACACATTCGACAAGCTCTCCGTCAGGCCGTCTCTTCGAAGTGACCACTGCCCCACCCTCCCGAAGACTCGGGACTGGCTCTCTCAGAGGGGGAGTCTTCACCAAAATATCATCCTCACTCATCGGATTCATTATTTATTCGCCGTTTCGCCTTTTCGCCCCTTCGCCGTCTCTCCGTTTCGCCGTTTCGCCTTTTCGCCCCTTCTCCGTTTCCTCAGTAAAACTGCAGCCCGGTCTCCTTGCTGGTTCCGGCAAAAAAAGTGATAAGAAAAACCTTATTCCAGTAGAGCCTCAGGCCAGCGCCGTAGCCATTCATCCAAAGAGGCTCACTGCTAAGATTCACGCCGCCCAGATCATGAAAAAGCAAAAACTGAAAATCAAATTGCTCATTGCGAAATTCGTGATGAAAAGTCATATAGCGCAGCTCGATATTCAGTGTTAATTGCTCGCTTCCCACGAGACGATTACGCGTCAGCCCCCGCACTGAATAGTTGCCGCCGATGCCCTCATAGCGCTCCAGGCTATTCACATATTCCACCAACGAGAAAAAAGGCTCATTGCCCCAGCTCTTTTGGAATGTGAGCCTAGGCGTCAGCACCCAGCTTTCCGCCGGCGAGCCATAGCAATTGACCATCACAAAAAGCTTATGAAACTGAAAATCCCCCAGACCTGCTACAGTGGGACTAAAAATAAGTTCATTCCACCAACCCGACTGTGGATTCTTCTCATCGTCGCGGCTATCAAAAAGCAGCCCCAGCCGCGCCGTATAAAAACTGCCGCCGCTATATTCCCTATTCGAAATAAATCCGCGGGAATGCATAAAGTTCAAATAGGAAAAACTATCGCTCTTATTCCAATGGCGATTCAGGCTGAAGCCGGTGAGTAAAGCGGTTTTGGGGAAAAGGGGAATCTGCCATTGACCAATGAGCCGCGTCCTCTCCTTCTCATAAAAATAAAAATCATCGACAATGGCTGACAAGTCAGGGGGAAGGTAAATAAAATCATCACGCCCTACAAAATCGTAACGCAGATGACGATAATACTGAGCATACAGATTCCAGCGGATCTTTTTCAAGAGAAAGGATGGATTATCCCAAAAAAGCTCAATATTGCGCTGACCTTTGGTACTGTAGATGATGCGCAGCGGGTCGATGCCGCTGGAAAAGGGCTGAACCAGCGAATCGGGCTGGTAATAAAATCCCAGATTGAGACTCATCACCAGCCCTTCATTGCTGTCGTAGGTGAGTCCGGGATAAAAGCCATAAGTAAAAGGAGACGCCACGGCACCCTTCCCAAAAATTAAAAAAAAGAGAAAAATAGCCAGCCACTGGAAATGAAAAAACGATGATTTTGAGAATAAAGCAAGATTATTTGAAGTAAAAATTCTTGTCGTCTCTTCTGAACTGCCTTTGCAGCCGTCTGATATGCATCTGCACTCGTGCAAGAAGCTTGATTGGTTGTGCGACGAGCTTCCCCAGACTCCCATTGTGAGCATTCCTTGAGAAAATAAGAGATTTGAGTCTGTCACAGCGCCATTCTCCATAAAAAAGCAAAGAAGGCAAAGAACCCGAATAGAGTCGCTGACCATATCCGGGTTTAAATACTAAAAAAACAGCTTAGAACAGATAATTGAGCCCGATATAGAGGCCGCTGCTGCCATCCGCCTTATCGGCTGCCATACCATAATCGATAGCCACAATGAAATTTTCATTCATCGCGATGCGAAAACCGCCGCCGTAACTGATATGGAATTTTTCATCTTCGCCGGTGAGTCCTAATTCGCTATTGCTGAAGGTATTGCCGCTTCGCGAAAATTCATAAGGCTTCACTACCATCCCGCCATCTATAAAGCCATTAAGGGCCAAGTAGATATTTTGCCCGCCCAGGACAGTGCGATAAAACTTCCAGCGCAATTCCAGATTGGTGAAAAAGATATCATTGCCCACGATGCGGTTTCGCAGGATGCCGCGGAGATTTTTGGAGCCGCCAAGCCCGTCTCTGTCCTGCTTGCTGTCCACCACGAAAGGCAGCATATACCAGGGCAAGTCACCACTGAGCTTCGTCTGATAAGCCAGACGGTAGGCAAAGCTGAGATTGCGGGGAATCAGCGTAAAATATTGCCGGTGCATCACCACGGCACGGGTGTAAGCCTGGTCATTTCCCATAAAAGCAGGTGCAAACAAGAGCAGCGCTTCGGTCCAGATGCCGGACATTGGATTGGCTTCGTTGTCGCGGGTATCGTAAACCAGCCCCACCTTCACAAAATTGCTCATGCCACCGTTTTTCTGGTCATCGGGAATGAGCCCGTCGGCCACATATTTATCATAGAGTGTCAAGGTGTCAGGAATCAGGTCCTCAGGGTCTGCCCCATCATTGATAGCGGCAATATCGACACGATTGATGTCAACGCCGTAGGAGTTAATCCCCCCCAGCCAGCGCAGATTTTCTCCCATCAGCTTTCCCTGGAAGTCAGCTTTGAGACGCAGCATCGAGCGATCGTGCTTATAATAGACACGAGTGATATAGTCATTAATCATCTCTTTATCAGTCTTATTGACATCAAATTCTGATTCAGCGCCGTTGAAACCGTAGAAATCGAGGGCTTTCTCAGTGAGGTAGCTGGCTTCGGCAATCATTCTTACGCCGGGAATGAGCACATCAGTGTCCCAGGTGAGAATATTATTGCCGCTGCCCTTGGTGGTGCGGCTCCATTCCAGATAAATGGAGTGATTAAATTGGGGATAGCGGCTGCCATCGCCATAGTGGTAGATATTGGTAAGACCACCATAGCGAAAACCCACATCGCTATCGTAAGCTATGGCGGGCAGCACGCCAAAATTCCAGCCGGTTTTGACATTTTCAAGCGGCTCATCCTGGGAAAAGCCCATCACAGATAGAAGCAGCATTGCTGCTATTATTTTTTTCATAGTCCCTCCTTTTGTGAAATCTTATTCAGAATAGACACCAATGGCGGCAATCTTCTTATAGCGCCGCTTCAGTAATTCTTCCGTAGAAAGGCGCGTCAATTGTTTTAATTCCTCGCTAAGAACCTGTCGGACCCGCAGCGCCGTCTCATCGTAATGTCGGTGTGCTCCCCCCAGCGGCTCTTCGATGATGCGATCAGCCACACCCAGCTCCAGCATATCCTGGGCAGTCACCCGCATGGCTTCGGCAGCTTCTTTTGCTTTACTGGCATCCCGCAGCAAAATCGAAGCGCAGCCTTCCGGCGAAATCACCGAATACCAGGTATTCTCAAGCATCAGGAGTCGATCGCCGATACCAATGCCCAAAGCGCCGCCGCTGGCTCCTTCTCCTATAACCATATTTATAACAGGCGTGCGCAAACGGCTCATTTCCAATAGGTTGCGGGCAATGGCTTCCGATTGGCCCCGCTCCTCAGCTTCGATTCCAGGGTACGCGCCAGGTGTATCAATAATCGTAATAACCGGCTTTTTCAGCTTTTCAGCCATCTTCATCAGACGCAGCGCTTTTCGGTAGCCCTCCGGATGAGGCATTCCATAATTACGCTTCATATTTTCTTTTACATTTCGCCCTTTTTGATGCCCGATAATCATTACGCCCATACCATCCAGCAGGCCGATACCGCCAATAATGGATTTATCATCGCCAAACTGACGGTCACCGTGAAGCTCCACCCAATCGGTGATAATTCGCTGAATATAGTCCAAAGTATAGGGTCGGTCAGGGTGCCGGGCCAACTGCACCCTTTGCCAGCGGCTGAGATTTGAAAAGGTCTCCCGTATCAGCTCGTTCAGCTTCTGGCTCAGACTTTCCACCTCGGCATCCACACTGTATCCGCTTAATTCAGACGATGTTTTCAGCTCACCTATACGGGCTTCCAGATCATAAATTTTCTTTTCAAAATCGAGAATAATTTTTGCCATTTAGACTCCTTTCCCAAAAACAGTTCTCACCAGGATGTCCATATCCAGCAGCAAGCTTTGATTACGCAGGTAATAGTGCATAAAGCGCTGGTGCTGCTCGGCTGTCAGGCGACCCTTATGCTCCAACTGGATCAAACCGGTGATACCAGGCAGAAAATAACGATCACTTCCAGGCGGCAAGCTGAGCATATCTCCCACAAAGCTCACTTTCCCTGTAAGAATTTTTGGCAGCAGCGGAAAAAAACCGATGCAGCTCTTGCCGCTGCGATTGCGCTGCCATTTAAGCCCTGAAATATCTGAGTTTAGCGCCACCCACCGGCATCCAAGAAAAAGAATGGCAAAAAGCGAAGGCAGCGTCAAAATCAGCAAGAGAATGAGCGCTAAAAAAGAATCAAAAGCCCGCTTGAGAAATCTGGGCAAAAAACGATTCAGACTATAGTCCAGGTCCACTACAGAAATATCGTCAAATCGCTCAATATTGGCTTTCCCATAAATCATATTCAGGTTTTCCGGAACGATTTTCAATTGCACCGGAAGCTGCCTCAGCCGGTGCATCTGCCGCATCATCTCACCGCTGCCCACAGTATCGCTGGTAAAAATCACTGTGCGAATCCGGCGAATGCGAATCACTTCAGCCAGCGTATCTAAAGTGGCAATGATTCGGGGGTCCGTCATCGCATCATCCGCAAAGCCCATAAAGAGATAATCACCCTTTAAGCGGCTGGAAATCGCGTTGGCAATACGATGTGCTTCCGCACCGGAACCAACCACGATCGTGCGATTCATTTGTGAAGCGCTGTTATGCTGCCTGCCGGGCCAGAGTTGATGCAGAATTCGCCAACCCGGCACAAAAAGCAGCAGAAAAATAAAAGCAAGGGCAAAAACCAGTCTGCTGTGAGCAATCTGCGGCAGAAAGAAGCTTAGGCTGCCGCTGAGGAGCGCGCCAGTAAAAACCGAAGCTGCAGCAATAATCACCTGATAGCGCCGCTGCTGATAAATTCCCCAAAAAAGCCCCGATAAAAGATAGATAGCCGCATAGAGAAAAATCACCTTTTGATAGCCCCAAAACCAGAGCCATTCGTGAAAACGAATCGCCAGCGCCAGCCCAAAAGCCAGATAGACACTAAGCCCATCCATCAGGGGAATGCGAATGGCATAAAGAAGCTTTCCCACCGCACGCATACTGAGATGCAAAGCGATGCCCAGGCGCAGCAATATGGTAAATATTAAACTGTAACTCTGACTGAAATGTTTGCCCACAAAAATATCCATCGCCTTATAAAAAGCCACGATACTGTCAAAAGGCGCAAAGCGTGAACTCTCTCCCTTATAGTGAATAATGGACGTCTCGGCCACATACCAAATCTCATAGCCTGCCTTTTTCACCCGATAACAGAGATCAAGGTCTTCTCCATACATAAAAAATGCTTCATCAAAACCACCAAGCGCCTGCATCAGCGATGTGCGGGCAAACATAAAACTGCCGCTAACCGCATCTACGGGATAAGATTTATCGGGATCAAGATAGGTGAGATTATAGCGGCCAAATAACTTGCTTTTAGGAAAAAGCCGGCTCAAGCCCAGCATTTTGGGAATAGCCACGCCCGGAGTAGGTATGCTCCGGCGACAGGCAGCCTGCAGTGTACCATCAGCATTAAGAATTTTACAACCCGAGAGAGCTATCTGCTCATTGGCCTCCATAAAACGAATCATCGTGCTGAATGTATCATCCTGCACAATTGTGTCAGGATTGAGAAAAAGCACATATTTTCCTGAAGCTTGCCGCAGCGCCTGATTATTGGCCTTGCCAAAACCCAAATTCTCATTATTGGCGATCAGTTTTACTTCGGGAAAGCTCTTCTCGACAAAAGCTGCTGTGCCATCTAGGCTGGCATTGTCCACTACCCAGATTTCACAATTCAGACCTTTGGCGGCTTTCTGTACTGAAAGCAATGTCTGATGCAGAAATTCTTTCACATTGTAGCTGACAATGATGACCGAAAGATCGATTTTTGCCATTAGAGAAGGCTTAGTTTTGTTTGGCAATGCGGCCAAAAATTCCCCAAAGCTTCAGTTTCCAAACCATAAAAATCGCTTCCCTGACAATTTTTTTCGACATTTTTGACTGCCCTTCAGTGCGGTCAACAAAAATTATCGGTACTTCAAAAAATTTGAATCCCGCTTTCCAGGCACGAAAATTCATCTCAATCTGGAAAGAGTAGCCCTGGCTTCGCACCTTATCCAGCTCGATGGCGCGCAGCACTTTGGCATTCCAGCACTTGAAACCCGCCGTACCATCTTTCACTGGCAGACCGGTGATGATTCGGCTGTAAATATTGGCGCCATAGCTGAGAATGAGCCGGTGCATCGGCCAATAGACGACGGACACGCCCTTCACATAGCGGCTGCCAATGACCCAGTCGTAATCTTTTGTTGCCTTAAAAAGCTTGACCAGGTCTTTAGGGTCGTGACTGAAATCGGCATCCATCTGGGCAATACAATCATAATTACGCTCCAGCGCCCAGCGAAAACCGGCGATATAGGCAGTGCCCAGACCTGCTTTTTTCTCCCGGGCTAAGAGATGAAGGGCAGAATCGCTTTTCATCAGCTCCCGAACGATTTCTCCGGTGCCATCAGGTGAATTATCATCAACTATCAGAATATCCAGGCCTTCGATAGCTTGCTGCCGCAGCGCTTCTATCAGATTGGCAATATTGATGCCTTCATTGTAGGTAGGAATAATCACTAAATTTTTCAATAGCCTGACTCCTTCATTTCTTTAAGGATTTCGGTCAAGGGACCTTGTGGAACAGGAATTGCCTGCACTATTTTATCATTGCGGAGCCCGCCACGCAGGGGCCTGGGTGCAATTTGCTGCAATTCTGCAGTGGGAATAGCTAAAATCTTTCCAGTGGAGATTTCAAATACTTTGGCAATCAGGCGGGCAAATTCATAGCGATTCAGATAATCTGCGCCGCCATAATTCCAGATTCCCCAAAGCTCAGCCTCAAGCAGCATTTTCGCAGCAAGAGCCAGATCATTGCTGTAGGTGGGATTATTGTACTGGTCATCAACAATGCGTATGGTCTTACCCTGCCGCAGAGAATCGGCTATCCAGCGCACAAAACTGGCAGCTTCTGAAGGACCTTTCCCAAAAAGAACATTGGTGCGGATGATGATATGTTTGTCCATTTCTGCTAAAATCAGCTTTTCTGCAGCAAGCTTTTGCCTGCCATAGGCGCTGATGGGATTTACCGCATCATCTTCACTGTAGGGGCCATTTTCTCCATCAAATATATAGTCGCTGCTAAAGTGAATCAGCCCAGCATTCTGCGCTTTGGCAGCTTTGGCTAAATTCTGCGGCCCAGTAACATTCACAGCATAAGAGAGAGCCCCCTCCCGTTCGCAGCCGTCCACATTTGTATATGCAGCGGCATTAATTATCCATTCCGGCTTAAAACTCTCCACCATATTTATCACTTGGGAGAAATCCCTTATATCGAGCAACTGATAATTGAGCCCCAAGAGCCCTTGAGTAGCCGAATCTGCCTCTATTCCGGTAATAATGAGTTCATACTCATCTTTAAAAATACGGCTGAGATGATAGCCAAGGAGACCATTTGCCCCGGTAATAAGAATTTTTTTCATAGCATCGAGCCGATTTCCCGGAATTTTTTGAGCTTCACTTGCAGGTCAGGATATTTTACAGATAAAAGCTGAGCCGCAAAGACGACGGCATTAATCATTCCCGCTTTTCCGATGGCAAAAGTGGCTACAGGAATACCCTTTGGCATCTGGACTATGCTCAGGAGACTGTCTAAGCCCTGCAAAGATGGCCCTTCCACCGGCACACCCAGCACCGGCTTCAGCGTATGTGAGGCAATCACCCCTGGCAAATGGGCAGCCATTCCGGCTACACCAATAAAAAGCTCACCGCCTTCCGCTTCAAAT
>DSDE01000424.1 GCA_011049095.1 Fidelibacterota bacterium | reverse complement strand
GTGAGAAAGAGTGTCGGAGGCTGATTATGTATGAACTCAACGATCTGCTCTCGGTAATGTCTGAAGCAAAAGCTTCCGATATGTATCTCTCAATAATGACCTATCCTGTGCTGAAAATTAACGGGAGCTGTTCTTCCTTAGAGAAAGAGCTGCTGACGAGTGAAAATCTTAAAAGTCTGCTTCAGGAGATGCTCAGTGAAGATCAAATCGTACAGTTTATCCAAAAAAAGGAATTTGATTTCACCATTAGCCGGAGAAATTTAGGCCGCTTCAGAGTGAATGCTTTTATTCAGCGGGGCAGCGTCAGTTTTGTCTTCAGGCGCATCACCAGTAAGATAATGTCTCTCGATGAACTCAATCTGCCGCCAATTCTCAAAGAGCTGGTTAAAGAGAAGCGGGGAATTATCCTGGTTGTTGGCTCCACAGGCAGCGGAAAATCCACAACTCTCGCCGCAATGGTGCACCAGCGAAATATCAGCAGCGCTGGCCATATTCTCACTATTGAAGACCCTGTTGAGTACCTTCATTCACACCAGAAAAGTATTGTTAATCAGCGGGAGATTGGTATGGATACCGATTCATACCACTCGGCTTTGCGCTCAGCTTTGCGGCAAGCGCCGGATTTGCTCCTGATTGGAGAAATTCGCGATGAAGAGACTATGTCTGCAGCGCTGAATTTCGCTGAAACCGGGCACCTGGTTTTGAGCACACTCCACTCCAATAATGCTTACCAGACTTTAGAAAGAATCATGTCTTTTTATCCTCCCGAATCTCACCACATGGTGCAGCTGCAGGTAAGTCTCAATCTAAAGGCTGTCATTGCCCAGCGGCTGATACCTTCGATTGAGGGGGGACGTGTCGCCGCTATGGAGCTTATGTTGGCCAGCAGTCGGGTTAAAGACCTGATTCACCGGGGAGATATCGAGGTGCTGCGCTCAGCCATCGAGGCCAGCTCCCATGAAGGTATGCAGACTTTTGACCAGGCCCTTCACAAACTTTTTGAAAGCGGGCAAATCACTTTCGAGGATGCGGTCCGTTTTGCAGACAGACCCAATGATTTAAAGCTTAAAATCCAGTCGGAGCAAGCTTCTCACCAGAGCAGTTCAGATATCCGTCTCCAAGAATAAGAGAATACTATGACACCATTACCCCAAAAAGATATAGATATTTTAATTATTGATGATGATGACCAGATCAGGATGCTCCTCAAAAGTTTCCTGACGATGAAGGGTTATCGGGTTAAGACCTACCCAGATGGTATTTATGCTATGAAAGATGAAAAGCTGGGAGATTATCATGTCGTTATCAGCGACCTGAATATGCCACAGGTTGATGGGCTTACTGTCTTGACCCACACAAAAAAAATCAACCCTGATATTGTTTGCCTTATTGTCAGCGGTATGGCCACTCTGGATAGCGCAATCAAAGCGCTGCGGACAGGCATTGATGATTATATCGTTAAACCTTTTGATATTAATCAGTTGGAAATGGTCATCGAGCGAAACCTGCGGACTGTTCGCCTGAAAAATGAAAATATCTCCTTGCAGGAAGAGATTCTTTTTGAACGAAATCAGCTCCGCCGCACCAATGCCGAGTTGCAGCTCATCAATAATCTTATTCTCAGCCTGGAAGCCAACTATAATTTTAATAAAGCTTTAGAGGCTGTGGGAGAAGATTTTCGCTCCGTTGTGGAGTTTGATGGATACTTTTTTCTAAATCTGGTTAAAGCAGAGCTTACCGTTTACACGGAGCAGACTATTACAGAGGATATCGTGGAAGCCCTCAAGAATAGCATTAACGATTTTTTTGAAAACCACGGTCAATACGAAAAATATCGTCCTAAGTCCATCACATTTCCAACAGCAAATGGAGGAAACGGAGCTTATCAGATTGCGGATCAGTTCACCTTTCCCTTCCGAAGCAACGAAAAGCTGGTGGGTGTCCTTGGATTTTTTACAGAAAAAGCAGATGCCTACGCCCAGATTGAGGAGGAATTTTTTACTGGAATCAGTGATCGGGTACAGTCAATTCTTGATCGTATTGAGCAGATAGTAGAAAAACAAAAGTATCTCTTTTCCACGATGCTTGACCATATGAATGACGTGGTAATGCTGGTGGATATTGATAAAGATTTCGTGAAAATCAATAAGCCGGCTCGTATCCTTTTCGAGATTCCAGCCTCAGAAAGCACTTTTGAAAAACTTCAGACACTTTTTGTCGATGACTGGGAAGCCATTTATGCCGCTTGTTATGAAGAGGATAAAAGCTATCGCCATCGCTATAGCATTGGCAGTGATAATGACAAACTGGTTTTTGATGCTGTTATCAACAAATTCAGCGATCCGCCATTTATTGATCAGGGATACATCATTTCTGCCAGAAATATCACCAGCGATATGAAGGTAGAGGAGCTGAAAGCAGACCTCATCAGCAATGTTTCTCACGAGCTGAAAACACCCATTGCCATTATCAAAGAATATATTTCTCTGATGAATGATGAAATTGCCGGTCCCGTCACCAAGATGCAGCATAAATTTATTGACATTATCAATAGCAATCTGGAAAGATTAACAGCCCTCATCGCCAATTTTCTTAATATTTCCAAGCTGGATGCCGGTGGATTGACCATCACCATTTCTGAAGAGGATGTCAATGATGTGGTGGAAAGAATCGTTGAGCCCTTTTTTGTTCGTTTTAAAACCAAGAATATGGTGTTAACTTTAGAAGTGCAAGAGGCGATGGAAAAATTTCCAACAGACCGAGATGTTTTGCAGCAAGTGCTGGTCAATCTTTTGGAAAATAGCTTTAAATATTCTCCAAATGACTCAGAAGTTATCCTTCATGTGGAGATTAATGAGAAGGGGAATCTCTACCTTTTTGTGAAAGATAATGGCCGGGGTATCGCAAAAAATGACCAGGCTAAGGTTTTTGACCGCTTTTTCCGAACAGGATTGGAGATGGAGCGGCTGCCGGGAACAGGCTTGGGGCTTTCAATAATCAAACAGCTCATAGAGGAGCTGGGCGGGCAAATTTGGCTGGAGAGCACACTTGGCAAAGGAAGCAGCTTTTTTGTTGAGCTGCCGCCAAACCCAGTTCCGGCTGATATTTTTCTAACGGAAGAAATAAATTAAAATATAGGGGATTATAAATGTCTGATGGCGTTTCTATTTTGATAGTCGAAGATGAACCGGATATGCTGATGGCGCTAAGTATTCGACTGGAATCAATTGGTTTTAATGTAATTACAGCGGCTGACGGCCTTGAGGGACTCACCAAGGCACGGCAGGAATATCCTGACCTCATTTTGCTTGATATTATGCTTCCCAAAATGGATGGCTTCAAAGTCTGTCAGATGCTGAAGCTTGACCAAAAATACAAACATATTCCCATTGTGCTGCTTTCAGCCAAAAGTTCAGAGCGGGATATACAGATGGGGCAGCAAGTGGGGGCAAATGCCTACCTCACCAAGCCATTTCGAACCGACGAATTGATGCGTGTTATCAAACAGTCACTCAGCGGCAGCTAATGAGTCCGCTTTGGTCTTTTATCCTTTTTTTTCTTATTGGCGCTGTTTTTGGCAGTTTTGCCAATGTTTTAATCTACCGTTTGCCCCGCAAGCTAAATTTTGTTTCTGAGCGATCAGCCTGTCCCCATTGTGGAAAGCTAATTGCCTTCTATGATAACATTCCACTTCTCAGCTATCTCTTTTTGAAGGGCAGATGCCGTCAATGCCAGGAGCCCATTTCATTGAAATATCCCCTGGTTGAGTTTGGCGCCGGACTACTGTTTGTTCTCGCCTTTCTTCGCTTTGGTTTCAGTGCAGAACTATTTTTTGTCATAATTTTTGGCTTTTTTCTCCTGGTGCTTACCGTTATAGATTTAGAGGAGATGATTGTTTTAGATGGTCTATTGATAATTTTGGCCATAAGCGGGCTCACTCGTCTCTTTTTTCATCACCAATTGCTCTGGTGGGATGCAGGTCTGGGTCTGATTATAGGTTTGGCCTTTTTTGCCCTGGTGGCATTTTTCGGGAAAGTGATTTTCAAAAGAGATGCAATGGGCGGCGGTGATATAAAGCTGGCGGCAGTGCTGGGGCTTTGGCTGGGATGGAAGCTAATGCTGCTTAATCTGGCACTTACTTTTATTTTGGCCGGTGTCTTGATGCTTCTCTTTTTGGCAGCGGGAATTATTCGTCGGGGTGAAGAGACACCTTTTGTGCCATATATGGCGTTGGGCGCCTTGATTTCATTACTCTATGGGGAAACACTGTTAGAATTTTATCTTGCTTATATAGGGTATTAAATTTTTGGAGAATTACTAATAATGGCTCAGAGAAAACCAAAAAAGCAAATTGGCCAGCTCCTCATAGAAGGGGGAAAAATTACACCCGAGCAGCTTGAGCAAGCGCTGGAGTATAAAAGGGTTAATAATATCTATTTGGGGAAAGCGATTTTGGCCCTTGGTTTCCTTACCGAACAAGAATTTATGGTCTTTCTGAGTGAGCAGCTTGAGTTGCCATATATGAATCTGGAAGATTTTTCTATTCCAGATAAGACCTTAGAGCTACTCAGTGATGAAACGTGCCGGCGTCATGGCATCATGCCGCTGTTTGCCATTGGTGGCAGCCTCACAATTGCCACTTCGGACCCTTTAAATGTCAACGGGATTGATGCGGCATACCGGGAATCAGGATTGGATATCGAGCTGGTGATTGCCACAGAGTCTGATATCGATAACGCGCTGGATGCTTATTATGGCACCAAAAAATTTATCGGTGATTTAAAAGAAGATGACGATGATGAAGGTTTGATTTTTGAAACTTCAGCCATTGCTGATGATGTAAAAATTGTTGAAGCCGTTGATATGATGATAAAGCAGGCGGTAAAGTTAGGCGCCAGTGATATACATATCGAGCCGCGGGATAAAGATGTGCGGATTCGTTTTAGAGTAGATGGCATTCTCTATGAAAACTATACCGTTCCCAAGAGCTTCCAGCCCTCTGTTACCAGCCGTATTAAGATTATGGCTCAGATGGATATTGCCGAAAGCCGTAAACCGCAGGATGGACGTATCACTTTTCACACCGGCGACCGGAAAGTTGATCTCCGCGTTTCTACATATCCGGCTTATAATGGCGAAAAAATTGTGTTGCGCGTCCTCGATGAAAAAAAAGGCAAAATTGAGCTCCATAAGGTGGGCTTCAACAAAGAGATGTTCAATGCCTGGAACCAATTGGTGCGAAAACCTAATGGTATTGTATTGGTCACGGGTCCCACTGGATCTGGAAAGACTTCGACCCTTTATGCCACATTAAACCACATCAACAGCTCCACAAAAAATATTATTACCATCGAAGACCCTATAGAATATGAGATACCCAATATCAATCAAGGCCAAGTGAATGTTAAGGCCGGTGTCACCTTTTCTGCAGCGCTGCGCACTATTCTCCGGCAAGACCCTGATATTATTATGGTGGGTGAAATGCGGGACCAAGAAACAGTGGAGCTGGCTATCCGATCAGCCCTGACAGGACACCTGGTCTTTAGCACCCTGCATACCAACGACGCTCCTTCAGCCATAACTCGTCTTATAGATATGGGAACTGAACCCTACCTTATTGCCAGCACAGTGCGGGGTATTCTGGCTCAACGCCTGGTTCGCACTTTATGTCCAAAATGTAAAGAGCGCTATACACCGCCTGAAGAAGTTGCCCTGCGTCTTAACCTGCCGCTTGATCATAACAAGACGATTTTTCGCCCTACCGGCTGCCTGCACTGCCGCAAAACTGGCTATACAGGGCGAACGGCCCTATTTGAGCTGATGATTTTAAATGATCAAATCATTGAACTCATTGTGGCAAATGCCTCCACAGAAGAGATTCGTCAGGCTGCTATCAAATCGGGGATGAAACCCCTGCGCCAGCAAGGCATTGAAAAAGTGCTGCTGGGCATAACCAGTATGGAAGAGGTTCTTGAAATCACAACATTCGATTAATAGCCGACGCGCTCTCATTGCCTGTGATGAGCCATCTTTTGAGCAATCCCTTGGTCACTTTTATGAGAAAAACGGCTGGGAATGGCTTCGCATTAGAGATGAAACTTCTCTGCCTGCCGCTTTAAAAAGCCAAAAATACAGTCATTTGCTAATTCAAGCTGCTGGGTATTCTGAAAAAAATCAAAAATTAATGCTTGCTGCTAGGGAACTGCAGCAGCATCTGCCCGTTTCCATTATAATAGAAAAATATGACCCCGCCCTCTATTGCAACTTTTTTGAAGCCGGTGCTTTTAGTATTATGGAAAAAAATGAGTGGCTGGAAGATAAGCAGCACTGGCAGGAGCATCTTGAAGCATATCTGGAAACTGTGGAAAGTCTGCCGCCATCCCTGCTGCACCTCCTGAGACCACAAAGTTTTGGCTATCTCACCGGCAACAGCATTCGAGTGCAGCGTGTTTATCGGCTAATGGGGCAAGTGATGAATACAGACCGCTCGGTGGCTATTTATGGAGAAAGCGGCACAGGCAAGGAGATAATCGCCCGAATGCTCCACGAAAACAGCCGGCGGGCTAATAAGCCTTTTGTGGCTATCAATTGTGCCGCAGTGCCGGAAAATCTGCTGGAGAGCGAACTCTTTGGCCATGAGAAAGGGAGCTTCACCGGAGCCGTTAAAGACCGCATCGGGAAATTTGAATACGCCAAAGGGGGGACTATCTTTCTGGATGAGATTGGTGAAATGTCACAGTTTCTGCAGGCTAAGCTGCTGCGCATTCTCGAGCAGGGCGAGTTTGAGAAAGTTGGCAGCAATACAACTCAGAAAACGGACGTTCGCATATTGACAGCCACAAACCGCAACCTGCTGGATGCCATTCGCAATGAGCGTTTTCGGCAAGATTTGTATTACCGTATCAATGTTTTTCCGCTCGTCTTGCCACCCTTGCGCCTGAGGGATGATGATGTGCTCTTGTTGGCGAATCGCTATGTCAGAAAGCTTTCTGAAAAAAACTTTTGTGGTATTTCTAAAGAGCTGATCCACTTTCTGCGGGAATATCACTGGACTGGAAATGTGCGAGAGCTGGAGAATATTTTACAGCGCTTATCAATCCTCTCAACTGGAAGATTTCTGGAAATGAATACTGATATAGAGATGCCAACACTCAGTGAAAATGAAAAAACAGACAGCGTACAAAAATATATGCCTGTCAGCGGTATCAGTTTGGCCGAGATGGAGAGGCAATATATTCTTATGACACTTGACGCCTGCGGCAATAATATTTCTGAAGCCGCAAGGATTCTTGATATCAGCAGGGTTGCTGTTTATAGAAAACTTAAGCAATATGACATCTCCATCCAAAAATAGGAGGAATAAGTATGCCTCAATTTGAATATAAAATCATAGGCTCTGATGGTATTCTCCTGACTGAAAGCATCGAGGCCAGCAGCCGCGAAGAGTTGGCAGCCAATCTCGAAGCTAATGGCAATATGGTTATCAGCATTAAGGAGCTTCGGGAACGGAGTTCTTTTAAATTTACTTTTGGAGACCAGGTGAAACCCGATGAAATTGCGGAGTTTACCGACCAGTTATCTACCATGCTTGATGCAGGCGTTCCTTTAGTATCGTCTTTGGAATCTATAGCCGAGCAGTGGGAAAATCCAGGTTTTAAGCAGGTGCTTCAGAAGGTAATTTTTGATATCAATTCAGGGCTTTCTATGTCTATGGCTTTGGGTAGGCATCCAAAATATTTTACAGAGCTATATGTCAGCATGATTGCCAGCGGCGAAAAAGCCGGAACGGTTGACAGTGTGCTGAAACGCCTCAGCACCTTTATTGAGCGGGATATCAGTACCCGAAAGGCCGTTAAATCGGCTTTGCGCTATCCTATCATTGTTTTTAGCGCGATGATTATCGCCTTTCTTGTTGCCATTACATTTGTTATTCCCCGCTTTGCTACCCTTTTTGAAAATCAGGGGATCGAGCTGCCTCTGCCGACCCGGATTCTTATTGGCATATCCAATTTTGCCCAGAACTATTGGTGGCTCATCATTGTGTCTGTTGTGGTTTTTGTCGTCTTATTCAATCGTTTCACAGCGACTGAAAAGGGGCATCTCTGGTGGGATGGAAAAAAGACGGCTATTCCAATTTTCGGTCCTCTGCTCACCAAGGCCGCCTTGGCTCG
Organism: Fidelibacterota bacterium; assembly: GCA_011049095.1. Taxonomy (GTDB): domain Bacteria; phylum Fidelibacterota; class Fidelibacteria; order Fidelibacterales; family DSDE01; genus DSDE01. The sequence continues at coordinate 1,506 of DSDE01000424.1, read as the reverse complement.
CTTTGCCCATACTTTTTCAGCTCTGACAGCTTCAGGTATTCAGATTATTGATGCCCTGACCTCAGTATCAGAAACTGTGGGAAATAAAGCCATTGGGCATGATATTCTCATCGCCAAAGAGGAGGTATTGGGCGGCAGCACTCTCTCCAAAGCCCTGAGAAAAAGTAAATATTTCCCCCCCTTGACCTTGAGAATGCTAGATATCGGTGAGCAGGCCGGCGCTATTGAGCAAATGCTGCAAAATGTTGCCAAACAATATGATAAAGAGGTTGATTATCATGTAAAAAGGCTTTCCAGTATGATTGAGCCGATTATGACGCTTTTTATGGGTGTTTTTGTCGTCATCCTGGCTTTGGGTATTTTTCTGCCAATGTGGAATATGTATTCCATAGTGCAGTAAATAAATATCGACGCCCCCGAATCCGGATACTTAGTTCTCAGTTCATCAATTTGACAATGCAGCCTGTGCAGGCGTCGGGAATGATGATTTCTCCGGAGAAGATTTTTTCGACGATGACTTCATCGCCGGCCAAGAAATCAAATGTTTTTATCTGAGCGGAGTCAATCCATAGCAGTTTGGCAAATTGCCGATTTTTTATTAGACCCAAATAGTCGTGGACAAAATAAAAATGGAGTTCTAGCGGATTTTTTCCCTGATATTGAAAAGGGTAGCTGCAAATAAACTCCATTTCCAATGCCTGAATTCCCAGCTCCTCCTGCAGCTCACGAATCAGCGCCTGGCTATGGCTTTCATCAGGCTTGACCTTGCCACCAGGGAATTCCCATTTCAGTGGGTGAGAGGCATCATCCGCCCGTCGCTGACAGATGAGGAGCTTTCCATCGAGGTGTATGAGGGCAGCAACGACTTTAAGCATTTAGATTGAGCTTGAGTTTGGAGTAATGGAGTATGCCGTACATTTTACCTTTTCCTGAAAAGCATGGCTTTCTCAAAGCGGTTTTCCGTGCCTTTTATCAGGCGCTGGACATTGCTGCGATGGGTGTAAATAATAAAGATAGGAATGACGAGGCTGAAATAGTAGAGGGCGTTAGCCACTTCGATGGTGCAGAAAAATTTAAAGAGGGAGAGGACGACAGGTAAAGTGATGGCTGCCAGCATACTTCCCAGGGAGACATATCCGGTAAAAATAAGGGCCAGGAAAAATACCAGCAGGCAGATCGGCACAGCAAGGGGAAACATTGCAATGAGCATTCCCGCTGCCGTGCCCACGCCTTTGCCCCCTTTAAAGCCGGCAAAAATGGTGTAGGTGTGTCCTAATATTGCGGCGATTCCCGATATAAGCATCATCAGCGACGCTTCGCCGCCTCCCAGTTTAGAAATCCAGAAAGTGGCGGCAAATCCTTTAAAGATATCAATGAGCATCGTTGTGATTCCGGCTTTTACACCCAGGATGCGCAGGGCGTTGGTGCCACCTGCATTTTTGCTGCCATGCTCGCGGATATCTATGCCTTTCAGCAGTTTTCCCATAATGATTGCTGTGGGAATAG
>DSDE01000493.1 GCA_011049095.1 Fidelibacterota bacterium | reverse complement strand
GTATATTCCAAATCTTGTGAAAAGTGATTATTTTCAATTGCTAATAGAATCAGAATCTGTTATAGGCTCAAGGATAAAACGCTATACTGTGGAAAAGGGGCACAAGCGTCACCGATTGGGTAAAATTGGTACAGGGGAAGCGAGATTGTTGGCGATGCAACGATAATTGAAGATTTCTACACCACTGGTTCAGTGACGAATGGGAATAAGTGATGGAAATTCTCACCCCTGAACTCTCAGCCGGGGATTATCATTCCCAGGTGAATGCTGATGCGCTGAGCAGCGGGGTATATTTTGTCAATGTGGAGCTAGGAAGCTCCACCTACGCTCCTCGCCACACGCAGAAAATCGTCTTGATGAAATAAAACCGGCTCAAGCGGGACGCTTAAGGTACGACTCGCGAAAGCTGGAAGCTTTCGTTACTATGGGCGATGATATTTGTGGGTTTTTTCAGTAATCAGAAATTTTTATTGTTAGTAATTTATCATAATCTGCTCTACATTCCTTCGATGAATAAAAGTGGTATCCAGGGAAAGCAATATCTTTACGGAACTTGAAGTAATCTCTGATTCATCCTTACAGGGATTTCTGTTAAATCAAGACATTTTGAATAGTCCGGCAATAGATTATTCAGGCGATTCCGCCCTTGCAAAAACTGAAATTCGCCCAAAAGAAAATTTACAGATTTACAGTGAATTCGGACTTGCTTCCTGCTTCTATGAAGCAAGTGATTTTCCGGCCGTAAACAGATATCCATTCCCTAAGTAATTTATAAACAGAGGAGAATATTGGAGAATGACACAATTAAAAAAAAACGATTTATCGGATCTACTCATTACTTGCAGCGGGTTTAATACTTGTTTTAAACAATGCTTGTTCAAATCCGGACGATGAGCCCTCGGCTATTGATGCACTGACAACCGTTGACAGAACAATTGTTCCGATTGCAGTTCCGGCAAGTTCACCGGAAATATTTCCCTATGAGATTGAGAAGTTTGCAGAGTATGGATACGGTGTCTGGCAGTATGGCGCAGGGCTTCCCTATGAAAAAAGGACTGACTTAATGCCGTCAGATTATGATGCATCATTCGCTCTTAATTCTGCAAAACTACTAAATTTCTTTGCGATTACGGATTGCCATGTAATGGATGAAGAAACGCCTGCACAGACAATCTATTTTGGTTATAAAGGAAAAGTTCCTTCAGCATATACCCCAATGATGCTCTATACAACTCAAGTTCTGTATGTTGCAATTCGAACGATAAACGCTCTCAATAGAAAGAGATTTCGGAATTTCTCTCGGCGATAATACAAACAGCAACCAATACAACGAGCTCCGATGGTTTAATGATGTTCTTGACGGTAAGAGTATAAATCCCGATTCAGGTGCGGATAATAATCCTGTTCCTGGTGCAAATAATGATTATCAAGATGAGTTTAATGCCGAAGGACTCGATGGTTCTATCCCTTGGTATCAGGTTCTCGGCAATCATGATTATCTGTGGCTGGGCGCTCACCCTGCAAATGATTATATCCGACAATATTATACAGGTGGAAATATTCTGGATCTGGGTGATATTTTTCATGATCCGCTGGGTATTGAAAGCCGGGGAATTTATGGAGGTGCCATCAATGGAGGAACAGTTTTTGGGGATATTATTGGCGCAGGACCGGTCGAAGATTTTGCATCACCTCCCAAGGTGCTTGCAGCCAATTACAATCGCCGTCCTCTTTCAAAAAAAGAATGGAAAAACGAATTTTTGAATCCATCGACAGGGCCAGTCGGGCTTGGATTAAATCTAACGTCAAGCATTTTTGGGTGTTATTCATTCGAACCGAAAGAGAATTTACCTATTAAAGTTATTGTGCTGGACAATACTCAAAAAGAGGAAGATTTCAACCTTCACCAGCATGGATATATTGATAATGAACGTTATGAATGGCTCGTCGCTGAATTAGATAAAGGGCAGGCGGAAGGCAAGCTGATGATCATTGCCGCACATATCCCCCTTGTTATTGTGGGTTATGTGGGACATTCTCCTGTATCTGCTGCCAATCTCATCGCCAAGCTTCACGAATATCCAAATTTTGTGTTATGGATATCCGGGCATATTCATCGCAATAAGGCATATGTATTCAAATCACCCGATAAAGCGAAGCCTGAACTTGCTTTCTGGCATGTTGAAACTTCATCACTCCGAGATTTTCCTCAGCAGTTTCGGACTTTCGAGATTGTCCGTAATAGCGATAACACGATATCAATCTTCGCGACCAACATTGATCCCGTAATGAAAGAGGGATCACTTACTGCAAAATCGCGTTCCTATGCAATAGCGGAACACCAGATAATTAAACTAGCTATGGATAATGGTTCATACAATGCGGAATTAATCCAGCCTTAAAGCCCTGAGATGCAAATAAAAATTCAGCAGTACGGAACTTCGATAAAATAATTATTAGACCACTCCGGTTTTCCCTCACCTCGCAGACTGGGCTCAATTTTGTATTTTCGATTGTGAAGCAAATATCTGTTTACGCAATATGTTTAATCGCTCAGCGGATTTTGAGCTATTTGTCAACGGCTCCATTTACCAGTCTATTGAATAGCTGAGCAATTCGGCGCGGCTGTCGCTGACGAGCCAAAGCTTCTGATTGCGCTCATCGACGGCAACACCCTCCGCTTGATCGAGGGAAAAGTTCACCGTACCGAGAATTCCCGAATCTGGAGAAAATAAACTCAGACTCTTCGATTCATCACTGATAATCCAGAGAGCTTGATATTTCTCACTCCAGGCTGCGCCGCTATAGTCGGCGGCAAAATCTAAGCTAAGAATGCGCACCGTCTCCAGCTCATTATTCAAAATGAGGAGTATGCCAGGCTCTTTTTCTTTGAGAATATAAAGGATGGAATCGGCTGCATTATAGGCGATTCCTTCGAGGCCACTGTTATCATCGCCAGAAAGCAGTTTTTTCTTGATGAGAATATTACCGTCAAGATCACAGCGAATCAGCTCCCGGACCCTTTCATTCACCAGCCAAAGATGCTTGCCATCTGGATCGGCGCAGACACCCTCTAAATCAAGATTATCCGCTTTGACTGCAAAACTGCTGAGCGCTCTGCCCACAAAATCGAGGGCATAAACTTTACCATTCTGGTCGCTGACTGTCCATAAGAAACTGCTGTCAGCAGAGAGTGATAGCCCCGAAGGTTCCGGTACAGTCAGTGTATAGCGTTTAATCAATGCAATGTCAAACAGATTGCCATTTTTATGGGAAAGATCACTATTTTGTCCGCATCCCAAGAGCGACAAAATCAAGGCAAAGCCCATCAAACGGTGATATTTCATTGGTTTGGCGCGCCGGGGGTGAGCGTATTTAACAATTGCCACTCGCCGGTGCCATCGGGCAGGCGGCCATAGCTCTGATTCACCTCCATCGGCACCACATTCACGCTATCGATCTTCACGCCGCCGGGCGCTTCCAGCCAGATCCATTCGCCATTACTACTAATGCCGAAATCAGTTGCCTCGCCGCCGCCTTCCGTGCGCACAAAGATAAATCCGTTAGCAGCGATAGATGTCCCCGCAGGGAAAGCGCGTTTAGGTTTGCTACCCGAATTGCCACCATTATCATAGTAGCGATAGTCGGAAAGATCGATGGATTGCGATGAGCGGTTATAAACTTCAATCCAATCTTCATCACCGCTGGTGCCGCGGGAATAAACCTCATTCAAAACAATATGATAGCCGACGACACCGATGGAAAATTGTTGGGTCTCAGATGTCGCGGACGCGCCTTCTGTATCTGTGGCGACAATAAAGACGTGAATGGTGGCGCCACTGGCAAACGGACCGATTTCCGCGGCATAGCGATCGCCGGAAAGCGTCATTGCAAGGGTGTTGGTTATGGCGCCCGCCTCGCCATAATGAAGCACCACAGCGCTAAGATTGTCATCGGGGTCGCTTACCGCCGCCGAGATGGTGACCGGCGTGCTTTCGGTGGGCGCGTCTGGGGTGATGGCGATCTGCTCGATGATCGGCGGTCGATTTGCCGATGCGTTGCTATTGGGTGCGCCTGGGGTGGGCATTGTAAAAAATTCCCAATTGTTGCTGCCATCGGGAAGGCGTCCATAACTCACATCAGTGGTCTGTACCCCAAAGGAGAGAGAATCAATCACCGTCATGCCATTGGGCGCCACAAGCGCAAAGGCTTCACCGCTGACAGAAAGTTTAAGATCGATATGCAAGACACCTTGATGCATCTCCCTATCGCACCATAAAACCAAAAACCCGCCGGGCTGAATCGTCGTCTTTTCAGGATCGGTGTCAGGAATCTGATACATCGTCAGGTTGTCAAATTTATCGGTGACATAATACCCGGCGATATTCACGGCAACACTGCCGCCATTATATATTTCCACAAAATCTTCATTGGGGTCACCATCATTGTCATCTTCATCGGGATCGACAACAATGCCGCTATTGCTGGCGAGAATTTCATTGATATACAGAGTAGGCGCTTCATAGCCGATTTCAAAAAAGAGTGTGTCGGACTTTCGTTCGGCATTTTCAGTATCTTTCGCCGTGATGAAAAAATAGATTTTTTCATTGGTGAAAGTTCCGATTTCAGCGCTATAGGTATCGCCGCTACCACGCATGCCTTTGGTGGCACTTACGGCGCCTTCCGGTCCATAAGTGACCCAGGCTGTGTCGAGATTTCCATTGGGATCGGTAATGGTAGCAGAAATTGTAACAACCGATTCAGCGGTGGGATTTTCGGGGGTGATAGCGATATTGCTGATGACCGGCGGAAGATTGGGCGCCTCGCCGCTATTGCTGCTTCCGGGCGTAGGAACGGGAAAAAATTCCCAGGTGTTGCTGCCATCGGGAAGGCGACCATAGCTGATATCTGTCGTTTGAGTTGTAAACGTGATGGCGTCCACTATCGTAAAACCATCGGGCATAATGAGTCCAATGGATTCGCCGCTGGCTGAGAGGGCAAAATTAACGTGAGTCGCGCCTTGGTGCATCTCTTTATCGCACCAGATGACCAAAAAACCGCCGGGTTGAATGGTGGTTTTTTCGGCATCGGTGGCAGGAATTTGATATAACATCGTATTTTCCAGATTGTCCGTCACATAATATCCGGCGATATTGACGGCCATGGTATCCATATTGTAAATTTCAAACCAATCTTCATAAGGATCGCCATCATTGTTGTCCTCATCGGGATCAACAACCGAACCGCTATTGCTGGCCATAAATTCATTAATAACCAATTTGGGAATCTCTGTCTGTGAATCATCCGATTTTATCGTATCATCCAGATCGCACCCGACAGACCAAACCAGCAGCAATATCAATAATAACGAGGGAATAGTTCGCTTCATCATCGTCTTTCTCCTTTGTGATTTAGAAAAATGCCACAATCATCGCGTGCAATATCGCAAATTTATCGCCGCCAATGAATTCGTTATTATTCTTTCCGGTGGCATTTTCCGAAAATTCTGCCATTGTATAGTTCAACTGAAACTTGATATTGGGATTGGGATACCAATTGAGCGCTGCGGTGTAGTTATTTCCCATGCCGCCAAGAATGCCCGCATCGGTATCGCTCAGGTCCAAATGGCTGTAACGGGCCGCTATTTCCCAGGCGCCCCATTTATTGCTTTTGGGAATAATCTGACCAAATTCACCCTGCTGAACATCCCAGATACGCTTCTCTCCCGTGAGCACCCAACTGACAAAAGCATAGCCACCGCCAAACTGCACATCTCTATACCCGTCCATCCTGAAAATCTTATTGTCGATAATTTCACTTTGGATCGAGAAATTTTTATACTGAAAAGCCAGCTCCAGACCGATTTTATTAACGTGGTCCACAAAGGGGATATTAGGCGTCTGAATGATTTCCACATCGCCGATTTTGGTTTCAGGCTCGCTCTGATACTGCACCATTTTGGTATTGTCATCAGGATTTTCCCAAACATAAGCGGCACCGAGATGCATTAAGAACCTATCGGTTTTGATTGGCGCCAGAGCAAGCCGCACCGCCGCGCCGCCGCCGGTTTCATCAATGGTTTTATTTTTTACATTATCCATTGTCTGCCCAAAAATCGCCGCACGTATATTATATCGCTTGCCCCATCGGCTATACTCAATCGCTGTACGCCGATCAATTTTGAAAGCCAACATCGGGTAGCTGCGCTCAATAAAGGTGATATATCGGGAGGTGGTGAGCTCTTCTAAACTCATAGGCATTTTGAAATGTCCCAGTTTGATATGGCTATTTCTCAAACCCACATAACTGACGAACATATCCTTTGCTTCCACTGTCCCCTCGGCAATGTCCATATCCCATTCGATATCCCAGTTTTGCCAGACGCGGGTTTTCATGGCAAAGCGGGCTTTCCGCAGGTGGGTGCCATTGCTCAGTTCGTTTTTATTCTCAAAAAAATAGGCGCCATTCACAAAAAGCCGCACATCGAAACGGGTTTTAAAATTGCCGTCATCACTGATAAACTGGATAACGCCATTCTCCCATTTTACTTTTCCGTCAGATACTTCTGTTTCTTCTGCCTGCACAGGCACGATGGCCAGCAGCGCAAACAGCAGCACAGCCAGTCCTTTCCATTTTCGATTCATTCGAGTCTCCTTTCTTATTTAGTTTCCAAAATTATTTTTCAGATAGTCCAATTTGTCCAGAATATCACTGTTGTAAAGCTTATTCAGTTTATTTTTTTCTTTAAACGCCCATTCCTGAGAATGCAAAACCAAGGCATCGTGAAGCTGCCAAAGGTAGGTGTATGAGCTATCTGCAAGCTCTTGAATAGCGACAAACTGAGTAGGGCTAAACCAGCTTGTGTCCAGATTGGCAAAGCGGCTTTGAGCCAGCGTGAGTCTGCAATTTTTTGCTGCGGCAATAATTTTTGCAATCTCATCATCGCTGAATAAACCCTTATTCTTGATGAGCTTCTGCAGATAACCGGAGCGGGAAAATTCCCTGTCCAGTAGCTCTCCCATCGGCGAAATATCAATATTTTCCTGCTGCAGATGGCTAATAAGTTCCGGAGTAAATGTATAAGTCATTTTTTTGCTGACTTCCTGGGTAAAGACATTCTGTAGAAAAAAAAGTCCTACAAAAGCGATGATACCGGCAATGAGGGGCGTGGTAACCCAGCCGCTGGCGATGCGTCCCAGTTTATCAAATTGAATATTCCGCCCGCCTTTGGCGATGCCAATGCCGATAATGCCGCCAACCACCGCCTGTGAGCTGCTCACCGGCACCAGGGGAATGGCAGGAAGTGAATGAGCGAGAAGCCAAGCTTCCAGATGCTGCGATGAAAAGAGAAAAAGCACCAGGGCCTGTGCTAAAACGACAATAAGCGCCGTTTCTGGAGAAAGCTTAAAAAGCCCGCTGCCAACGGTCTTCATCACATTGTGAGAATAGGTATAAATGCCCACTGCAATGGCTATCCCACCGACTAGAAAGAGCTGCTGTGCTCCGGATAAAGTTAAAATGCCAAAAAGAGAAATCGGTTCGAAATGAATGGCAGGAACAAAAACCCCCATTACATTGGCAATATTATTGGCGCCCAGGCTGTAGCTGCCAAATGCGCCCACAAGCAGAAGTCCCCAGCGGGTGTAGAAATCCTGGCGCAGCAGATGAATCTTAATTTTTGCCAGTATAACTCTGGTCAGGTAGTAAAGAATCACCGAAAATATGGCTGCCAGCACTGGACATAGCACCCAGGTTAACACAATTTTAGTGAGGGTATCGCTGTCAGTGGCAGCACCGCTAAAAAAATTCCAGCCGATAATAGCGCCCACAACAGCCTGCGAGGTGGAAACCGGCAGCGAAAAGCGAGTCATAGTATAGACAGTGAAAGCTGCCGCCAGCGCAACCATAAAAGAGCCGGCCAGCGCATTGACTGAGCCCAGAGCACCTAAAGTATGCGCGGCTCCAGCGCCACCGGCAACTGCCCCGATTATGACAAAAATCGAAGCGATGATCGCCGCAGTTGTAAACCGTATCATTCGGGAGCCCACAGCCGTGCCAAAAACATTGGCAGCATCATTTGCGCCGAGACTCCAGCCAAGAAAAAGACCCGATGCCAGAAAAAAGAGTATCATTTAAATAAGCCGCTTGATTGCATAGATTGAAAGTTTATCCGCCACCGTTTCTGAGATGTCGGCGATGCTGTCAATATGCAGGGCAAAATAGCGCAGATGCATCTTTTGCGCCAGCTCATATTTATCATTCTGAAAAACCCTGTGTTTCAGTTTGTGGCTGATGAGGTCAGCCTCCTTTTCATAGTGATACACTTTGTAAAGATGGTCTTTCACCGTGCGCACATCTCGAAAAAAAGCTCTTGTGGCAATAACCAGCGATTCGGCAGCTTTGCTGGAGCAGTTCACAAGCTGTTTGAAATTTTTCACAATATCCTTATAGAAAAAGGGGCGTTCTACCTCAAACTGATAGAGCGTTTCCTTGGCAGTGTTGATCACCTCATCAATGCTTTCCAAAAGGCCCAGCACGTCGCCGCGGTGCTCTGGAATGAGGGAATGCTGATAAAGATCATTTTCTATATTGCGCCGCAGTTGGTCCACCTTTGATTCCAGCTCATCTATCGAAGCGATCTTGCTGTTAAAAGCACCCATATCGCCATCAAAATAACTGGTGACACCGGCTTCAAAAACAATAATGCCTTCAGAAATGGCATCCAGCATCTCGTCTATCTCGTTTTCCAGATATTTGGATCGTTTAAAAAATGACATTTAGACTCCTTCCTAAAAAATTCCCAGGCCATTGGGGGTAATGCCTAACCAACGATACCAGGTTTCGGCAAAAATAATATTAAGAAAATAGGCGATAATCATCATCGTGATACCAAAGCGAAATGTATCACCCAGACTGTAATGATCCGTAATATAAAGCAGCGCCGCCGGTTTGCTGTTAAAGGGCAGCACATAAACATGTTCGATGAGCAGCGCCACGGGGAAAGCCAGCGAGAGAATGTCAAAACCAAATTTTTGCGCCACACCAATAGAGATAGGCACAAAAATAAGGGTTCGCATGGTTTTGCTCTGAAAAATAATAGCCGAGAAGATCATCGTCGCCGTCAGCAGCAGATAGAGAGCCCAAAAAGGAGTGTTTTCTCCAAAACCAATGGCATCAAAAAAGCTGTGAACGATAATCCCAGCCAAGCCAGTCTGGCTCAGCCCCGCCCCTAAAGTATAAGCGCCTGCTGAAAAGAGAAGCAGATGCCAGGGAATATCCACATCATTCCATTTCACCACGCCAATACCGGGCGTCAGCGCCACCACCGCCCCGAGAAAAGCCACAGAAGTCGCCGAAATGCCGTGAATTCTGTCTGTGGCCCACAACCCCAGCACAGCAACGAAGATTATTACCGCTTTAATCTCTTCCAATTTGATGGGCCCCATTGCTTCAAGCTCGCTTTTGAGCCGCTCCATACCTCCCTTTAGCTGAGGAAAATTTTCCTTCTCACTCAGAGGAAATATAAAACGTGTGCCGATATACCAGCCTAAAATCATCATGGCAATCGAGATGGGGAATGCCACTTTCATCCAGTCCATGAAGAAAATGTCCCCGCCGATAGCGCCACCAATGAGGGCTGCAGCCAGCAGGTTTGCACCCGAACCGGTGACAAAAGCCGAGGCGCCGATATTAATTTGGAAAAGATTCTGCAGCACCAGATTCCGGGCAAAATTATTGCGATTCTGACCGCCACGGGCACCGTAAATCGCCGAAATGACCATGAAAATCGGCAACAAAATGGTGGCTTTGGCCGTCGTTGCCGATATAAAAGCCGAAAGTATCAGG
>DSDE01000008.1 GCA_011049095.1 Fidelibacterota bacterium | reverse complement strand
ATACCACTCCGCTCAGTGACCGCACTTCGAGCGTCGACTGACGGATCAGTAACCGGAGCTGTCACGAATTCGGGGAAGATTCTGCCTGAAGGCCCGGGTTAAGGCAGTCAGCATAATCTAATTTATCGATGGAAAAATTTATTTTTGGACAGAAGTGATTTTTCCATATGAAATTCTCGCTAAAAAAGAGACCATTTCAAAAGGAAATTAAGCTTCCAGCACTTTTCTAAGTGAGCCGTTAACTGCTTTCAAAGCGTCTTTGGCTTCAATGTAGTGCATTTTCATTATAGCCATAACGAGGGCGGTTTTCACTTCACCGTTGGCCTCCTGAAGAATATTGCGGGCAACATCATATTCAATTCCGGAGAGATGGACAATGATGCGTGTTCCTCTGTCCCAGAGCTTAATATTCAGCGCCTGGAGGTCCACCATCAGATTTCCGTATGTTTTGTTCAGCTTGATCATTGCTGTGGTGCTAATCATATTCAGCACAAGTTTGGTGGCGGTGCCAGCCTTCAAACGGGTACTGCCGGTGACGATTTCAGGTCCGACAATAACCGGCAAAATAACATCCACATAATCATAATGATCAGGTGTATTGCAGATGAGGAGGCCGGTGATGGCGCCCCTTTCTTTGGCTTCTTTCAGCGCGCCGTGGACATAGGGTGCAAATCCGCTGGTGGTGATTCCCAGAACAATATCCTTTTCTGAAACATTTTTATCGCGGATGGCTTCCCGGCCTTTGTCTAAATGGTCTTCGGCACCTTCCACCGCTTTTACCAGAGCTTCGCTGCCTCCGGCAATAATCCCCTGCACCAGCTTTGGATCAGCGGAAAAAGTGGGTGGAATTTCTGACGCATCGAGCACGCCAAGACGTCCGCTGGTGCCTGCTCCCACATAATAAAGACTGCCATTCCGGTTAAATCGTTCGACGACTAAATCCACAAAAGCGCTAATCTGCGGAATCGCTTTTTCTACAGCGATAGGCACCTGCTTATCTTCCTGGTTCATTAACTCCAGTATCTCGCGTGTCTCCATCGCGTCTATTTTCATCGATTTCAAATTCTGCTGCTCTGTCGTCTTGTCACTGATTGGTTTCATTGCAATTCTTTCCCCATTTTGCTTTGTTTTTCATTTTCGGACAATCTTAAGTGATTTTTTTTACTTTTCCAAACGTGTAAAAGCATTTTATTGGTGCTTATTCGTTGAATATGTTCCAAATTTTACTATGTTTATAAAGAAAGGAAAGAAATGAAACAGGTTTTATGGAAAAAGACGCTCTTGCTGTGGTTTTTTGCCTGGCGAAAGATACCGGTAATCTTTTTTATTCATCCGCGTGTTTTGGAATTGAATGCCAATCGCTGCGAGATTCTCATTCCTTTTCGCAATAGGGTGAAAAATCACGTTCGCTCGATGTATTTTGGCGCGCTGGCAGTGGGCGCGGATCTGGCCGGCGGACTGATAGCGATGGAAGCCATTGCCCGCAGCAGGAAAAAGGTTAACCTTCTTTTTAAGGATATTCAGGGTGACTTTCTTCGCCGCGTGGAAGGTGATGCGGTTTTTTCTTGTGAAGACGGCCCGCTGATTCAGGAGATGCTGGCAGAAACGCTGGCTAATGGTCAAAGGGTCAATAATCCAGTCACAATTTTGGTCAAAACGCCGAAAATTTCTGGCGATGATATTGTCGCTCGATTTGTGCTTACCCTCTCACTAAAAACTATAAATGGGAAAAAATCCAATAGGCTTGAGAGGCTGTAGCAATCTAAACAAAAAATGAAAATCAATATGAAAGGAGTCTTATGAAAATATTTCTCATCGCAATACTTATTGCCGTGGTCTCCCTTTCTGCTTCCGAGGGTGATTCGCTGCTATCGACCTCGCCTTGGAAAAAGGAGGGCGCAGCTATGCTCAATCTCAGCCAGAGTCGCTTTGATAACTGGGCCGGTGGCGGAGAAAATGCCTTTGCCTGGCAGCTCAATGTCAATGCTTTGGCCAAGCGCAGCATCCGTAAAAATAATATCGAGCTGGGCGCCAAGCTGCAATACGGCGAGACTCAAAGTGGTGACGCAGATGCGCAAAAAAACAGCGACGAGCTGCGGCTGGATGCCCTTTATATTTACAATCTGGAGAAATTTGCCGATCCCTACGCCAGTTTCCTTTTACGTAGCCAGACGATGCCCGGCTATCAATACAGTGATTCTAGCCGGGTGAAGGTCTCTGCATTTCTCGATCCCGGCTATATGATGCAGAGCCTCGGCCTGGGACTAGCGCCTACAGAAAATCTCCGCTTCCGAGCCGGACTCTCTCTGAAGGAGACCCTCGCCGATGACTTTGCTGCCGTGTACAGTGATGACTCCGAAACCACGAAAATCGAAAAACTAATGATAGAACCTGGTCTGGAATGGATAATAGACTACAATCAGAGCTTTCTCAAAATGATTAACGTGAGCAGCAAGGCAGAATTTTTCAGCGATTTAAGTATTGCAGCAGCTATCGACGTCAACTGGGATTCCAAGATATCGGCTCAGATTGGAAAATATTTGGCCGTCAATTTCAATGTCCGGCTGCTCTATGATTCTGATCAATCTGCTGTTCGTCAGCTTCAGGAAATGCTGGCTCTCGGTCTGACCTACACAATATTCTAAACGGTAAACACAATGAGGGGAATTTATCATGGAACACTTTAAAGACTGGCTTGCCCATTTGCCCGAAATTGCAAATATCAATTGGCTGGCGCTGAGCGGAAAACTGTTGACGATTCTTTTTATTCTGGTCATGGCACGCTTGCTTTATTCGGGCATCGAAAAAGGGATGCGGCGTTTTCTTAAACACCGAGCAGCCTCTGGCGATGCCGCAGGAAAAGCCCGACTGGAAACAATTATGCCGCTGATTTCAAGCGTTTTTCGCTATGTCATCTATTTTATTGCTTTGCTGCTGGCGCTGAGTGAGGCAGGTGTAGATACCTCGGCGCTCCTCGCATCTGCCGGTGTCCTTGGTCTGGCCGTTGGCTTTGGCGCTCAAAATTTAGTCCGAGATTTTATCAGCGGCTTTTTTATCTATTTTGATGGACTGATAGAGACGGGAGATGTCATCACAACGGGCAGCATTACTGGCTCCGTGGAGCGCATAGACCTTAGAAATACGATGGTGCGTGAGTTTGGCGGACGTCTTTGGAGTATTCCCAATGGAGACATCCGCAGTCTGGGAAATTTCAACCGTGGCTGGAGCCGTGCCGTGGTAGAGGTGGGGGTCGCCTATGAACAGCCGGTAGCATTAGGAATTGACAACCTAAAAGAAATTGCAGAAAAATGGGCCGATGAAAATCCAGACATTTGGCTTGAAAAACCAGAGGTGCAAGCCATATTAGCTTTAGGTGACAGTGCTGTTAGCCTTCGGATTGTGGTAAAAGTCAAGCCGATGCAGCATTGGGCCACAGAGCGGGAGCTTCGCCGCCGTATTAAAGATACATTTGATGAAAAAGGTGTTGAGATTCCCTTTCCCCGTCAGCTCATCTATACACGCAAAGACAAAGCCTGAAGATTGGCCCTGCATACTCAACGCAAAAACTAACCGTTCTCCCCGGCAAATCGAGCGGCCTGGAGAATATAAAAGCGGAGCGCATCCTGCTGTTTTGCGGAGAGTATCTGCTTTTCCACCAAGGTGATAGTTTCGATATCTTTCAGAATCGAGGCGTAGCGCAGCGGGATATTTTGAGCGCCGGCGTGATTTTCTTCCAAAAGCCTCAGTGATGAAAAAAGGAGCTCCCGAAACCCAGAATCATAAATTTGGCGAAGCTGCTGCTGAATGGCCTTTTCCGGCGCGGCAGTTCCTGGTAAGGCCAGTCCGTGCTGTTTTAGGTGATAGACAGCCGCCGAGATATTCATAAAGCTGGCGATTTGCTGCCGGACGGCCTCTCCGAGAAGTTTTTGTATTTCCAATCGCTGTGATCGTATCGCCGCAGGGATTTCTAAGAGTTTTAGCAGCTCATGGTGACTCTCCCTTTTTGGGAAAGCACTTTTTTCCCCGAACCAGTTGATATCGTGATTGAATAAATCATCCTGCAGCAGAACCGCCAGATCAGGACGGAGTGTGCAGAGTATTTCACGGCGCCGCGGATGGGGATTTTCAATGCTCAGCTCATAGACGCCATGCCGCCGCCAGAGCTCTTGCTGAAGGAGAGGAATCAGCTGAGGTATCAACTGCTGCTCTTCATCCAGTGCGATGAGAGCGCTGTTGCCTGCCGGGAAAGCTGAGCGCAGCATATTGAAAAATTTCAGACCTGGATCTTGATAAATTCGCAGCGTGTGGAGAATATCTTGTACCGGCAGATGGGGCAGAACCACATCAAGGAGAAGTTGTTTACCTTCTCTTTTGCCTGACTGTTCGCTGATAAACTGATGCATAGCCGTAAATAAACCGGTGCTGAGCTGGTTGATTCCCAGAATGAGGGATTGGGAGCGGTTATGGCCGATGGCTCGCAGCAGTGTGCCGTGCTCTGAGAGGGGAATACTGTCAGCCATGCGACGTACCACGGCATAATCACTGGCGCTGCCGTCATTCTTCTCGGGACGAAAGACTGGCCGGTCTCTTAGAGCGGGTGTAGCCCGGCTGATGAAGTAGCTGGCGAGATGAATTCCCGCCAAATCGTTGGCCTGACCATAGAGAATATGGCGAAAATGGTGCGTACTCAGCTCAATAAAGCGACTGAGCAGCGGGTGGAGCTTTTCCGGTTCATTCTGCCGATGATTGTCACGCTGCAGGCGGGTGCCGATGGTGCGCATGGCGTCGGCCTTTTGAATGTGGAGCATCTGTTGGGTGACGACCATGTGATGCCAGATTTCGGCGGCAGCGGAGAGGGGTACTTGCCGCAGGCGCTCAAAGGCATTGCTCTGGATGGTGCGGAAGGTGCTGCTCCGGTGAAGCCCCCGTAAAGGAGAACGGGCACGGCGCAAGGCTTCCTGCAGGGATTCATTTAATTTAAGGTCTGGCGGAAGCTCTGCAATCAGCGCCGCCGTACCGCTGAAAGGATCATAATAAGCGCCCTGCCGCTGCATGGGTTCGCCGCTGCCCAGCTTGATGCGCACTTCCGATAGAAGCGCATGTTCGGCGAGCCACTGATTGATGCGGGCCGCCGCCTCCAGATAAAGCTGCTGACCTGCCGTTTGTCCTACTTCTTGGCTGAGATCACTGCCGGCAATAAATATTTCACAGATCATTTCGCTGAAGCGCTCCGCCGGACTTTGATAGATGCTGTGGTTTACCCGGACATAACGCCAAAGCTGGTCGAGATAATCTGGGATGGCTTTTACCGATTCGGGTCCTTCAAACAGGGGAATGACGGCAATCTGCGGCAGCTCCAAACCGGAGTCTTCCCGCTGGTGCTCTTCCCGGCGAGCCCGGAGTTTTCTGTCCAGAGCGATGAGGGCGTCTGGATCATCCGCCATACTCACCTGCAAAGCCAAAATGATACCGGGATGGCCGTACCGGCTTCCCAGAACATTGATTTCCAGAAGATTTTCCACAATGGTGTCAATAGTAAAAGGGTCCCTGCTTGTGAGGATATTCTGATGGATTCGAGGTGTCAGGGCGAGACGCTTCATAGGGTTAATAAATGGCGCTGCCGCGGTAAAAAGCGCTTCATCGCCGTAGTTTTTCTCGATAAGCGGCAGGTGACTATAGAGAAATTTACGCAGTGTCTTGTTAATCTGAAACCATGCTGCCAGCTCATTGTAGCGCTGCCGCCGCAAAGCCTGCATACGTTTCTCCAGGCGGTCGTTGTGGTGAATCAGCTTTTCCAGAGGGTCACGAGAAAAAGCCCGTTTTTTGGGTAGAAACTGTGCCTTTACGGCAATGGCTTCATAGCGCTTTCCCAGTTGAAAGGTGAGCTTGGTAATTTTTTCCAGAAGCTGCAGGAAACGCTTTTTCCGGCGGGGCAGCTCTTTGAGAAGGCTATGGAGCTCATCGGGAATGTCCAGCTCCGGCGCCAGCCGGCGCAATTCCTGCAAGATACGCGACTGCCGGTCAATGGTCTCCATCAAAACCGAAGCCACGAGGCGCTGACCCTGCCCCGGTGGCCGGTTGCTGCCGTCCCAATCGCCCCAAAAGCTCAGGAGCAAAGGAGCTTTATGAGCGCTCGTCTGCTGGTGATACAATTCCAGCCGCCCTACAAAACGAAGGTCTGTCACCAGCTCTCTGGCCTCGTCCTCGCTGCTGAGGCTGATATTTTTACCCAGGTATTCATTCCGAAACGTGCTTTTTACAGCGGCGGCTATGGACTTGTCGGGTCTTTTTTTATTGAGAATGTCGGTGCAAAGGCGATCGGACCACTCTTCTGCTTCCAGAGCATACATTTGGGTCGGATGGACGGTGCGATCAAAGGGGCGCTGCCGAAAGAGCCGAATTCGTTTACTGAGTTCATCACGGTAAAGTTCATTTTTCAGCTTTTGGATGATCTGGCCGCGTTGGTCTGAGTGGGCAGCGCCAGCCAGGCTGTCCAGCAGGTTGAGGCAGTCACGAATCTGCCTTTCCATAATGGCCAGCCTTTGTGGAAGATAATTTTTTTGAAAATCATCGGCGTCATTTTTCTTTAGTGCACCATTTGATGGCAAATCAGCATTGAGGATGGACTTTTCCCAATCCTGCCAAAACTGCTGGCGGATGCTGAATTTTGGGCTGCTGATGATCAGTGGTGTTAAGCGGTGAGCCCGGAATTTTGCCTCTTCTGCCGCCAGAAGCCGGGTGAGGGTCTCGATGAGACGCCGGCCTTTGCTGTAAAATTTCTCAGGACTGTCGCTGCCGCCCAATGTAAGCCGAAAAAGACTTCTGCCGTTGTGGATTCCCTTCTGTGTCCGTGAAAAATTGCTGAATGGGATCAACCCGATACCTTGGGCAGCCAACCGGTCGGCAATGGGATTGGCTTCCACAGCTTCCGGCAGCCGGTGAATTTCCAGCCGGGGATACATGGCGCCGTCAGGGGCAGCAATAGCAATCTGATAAGGATTTTCTTTCTCTGTGAGAGATGCCGCCGCCTCGCTGAGGGCTTTCATTCGCAGCTGGAGAAGCTGATTACGCTGGTGATACCAATCCTGAATTTGCTCTGGATGGTGGCGGTAAAATTGAGCAGCAATGAACAAAGAGAGGCTGTGCGGCTGGATTCGTTCCACCGCATTATGAAAGGATGTTTTGAATTCCGGATGCCGCAGCTCCACGACACAGAGCCGGCCACCGGCAAAACAATCGGTTTTAGAAAGGGAGTGCACCGTAATGAGATAATCGAGGTCCTTATCAATGAGCAGACCTTCCCGAAGCATTTGCTTTGCCACCATTTTCAGGGTCGGCTGAGCTTTCCTGACTCCGTCAGGATACAGATTCTGATAGGAGAGATCGTCGATGACAATAATTTTTTCAGGCAGCAGGCTTTTGAGAATGTGTCGCATCTTCGCTTCACATAAAATGGCGCCGGTGGCATTGTGGGGGGAGTTGATGACCAGCGGCAGGTGATGAGACTGGCTGACGTCGATAAGTTTTTCTACATCGGGCTGGAGATTGGGGAGAGCCGCTACGGTAAGGGTCTCGGGAAAACAATCTTCATAATTCCAGCTAAAGTCGGAGATAACGGCTTTCTCTATTCCCAGATCGTGACCTAGCAGCGCCAGCGCCGTTCTTGCTGAGCCGCTGAGCACCTCACAATGGCCGGCTTCATATTGGGGATGATGCTGCAGCCAATTCGAAAGGAAATCATCTTTCATGGCCGCAATCTCACCCGGATTGGGACAGCTTTCAAAAAATGAGTGAAGCCTTTTTGGCACCGACAAATACGAATTCCTTGGGGGATGCTCATTTCCTTTCGGCAGGCTCCGAAATTCAAAAAGGGCGAGGTCGGTGGCGGCAGGGGTGCCTTTGAGCTGAAAGTGGGCGGCTTCGAGATGCTGAATCAGCTCTGCTTCACCCACGGCAAAAACAAGTGAACTGTCTCGGCACTGGGGACAAACCGATGCTGCCGGGAAAAAGCGGAGTGTCCGGTGCGCCAGCTGTGCTTCCTTAGCCAGACTGATAGAATTCGCAGCGCCGTAAAATTCCACACAATAGCGAGGACTCTCCTTGGCGCTTTCGGTGATTGCCTGCCGCAGCGCAATGTCTGGACTTTCTCCTAAAAACAAAATCGCCGGCTTATTTTTAATAATGTCCAGCGCCGCCGTATCAAGGGGCTGGAATTGCAGATTGGCGTAGCGGGCGGCATTGGGAATATCGAGATGATAGGTGAGCGCCGGCATTGGCCCCTTCTCTAGGGAGTGATTCAGGACAAAAAAAACAAGGCGCAGCGCCTCCTGAATACCGCCAGTGATAAGGGTGAGCTCACGGGGTGAACCCTTTTCGCCGGCGCTGTAGCGAATAGCTGGACTTTGCGCACCAAGCCATTCGAGAAAAAAACTAACGGCGGGGGGAAGATTTTGGCTGCGATAACCGCCTCGGGGCGCATAATAGACAGAATCGCGGATGCTTTTGCGGAGAAAATCAGTGGCGGCACAGGAGCCTGATTCTGCCAGCACCAAAGAGGTGAAGTCGGCAGTGAGTTTCTCGTCGCGAACCGGATTTCCAATATGAAAAGCAATCTGCTCATCGGTTGAAATACCTGACGCAGCGGTGATTTCGCTGATTTCAGATATGCGCGATGGCTTTATGGGTTTGAGCCGAAATGGCGCGTAGCTCATTGAGACGATTCTTCTTTACGCAGTTTAGCATCTAGACGGGTCAGCAGGGCAGAAAGCATTTCAGGCAGCCACTCCTTCAGCGGCGATGCCTCTTTCAGTTCGCCAAAAGTAACCACGGTCTGTGCATTTTTCAGAGATTGGCCAGCTTCGATGAGGCGGGCAAGCTGAGGATGGGTCAAGAGGGTTTCAGGATGGGCAGCAGCCAATTCCAGTTCGGCCTTCTCAGTGGCCAGGAGGATTTGGCGGCGGGCGGCCTCGCTTTCTACCCGCAGGGCAGAAAGCTCATTTTCGGCTTTTTCCCGCTCTTGCTGAAGCTGCTGACGCAGAAGCTCTAATTTCTGGTTTTCGGCGGCGATGCGCCGATCCGCCTGCAGCCGCAATTCTTCTTTGGCAATGCGTGTCTCCTGGCGAACTTGTTCCGTTTCCCTTTCAATGCGGGCTGCTTCCCGCTCCCGCAGATTCTCGCCGATGCTTTTATCTGCCGGTTCGATTACTGGAATATTGATTGAGACCAGTTCGAGGCCATACGCCTTCCGAAAATGGTCCTTTTGCGCCAGCAGCGCCTCGCGGACGGTTCCCGACTGTAATGCTTCCAAAGCCTGGGATTCACAGGCGCTACGGATGATGGTCTGGCTCTCAATGAGCAATTCCCGAGCGGCATTTTGAACCAGCTCTTTCTGCCAGCCGCCAGCCCGAATCAGCGGCGCGATATTGCCCGCGTCTGGGGCAACCGTGAGTGTATAGCGAATCTTCACCGTGATGAATCCGCGGACATCGGCGCTCATCTCCTGGGACATGCTGTGATGGGTCGCCCGAAATGCCAGCGTGAAATGGCGCGGATAAAAACGCCCAGAACGTCGTAAAATTGCATTGCCCTTTTCTGTGAGCGCCCATTCATCGGGTCGCCGCAGCCGATATTCAAATAAAATTGCCAATAAAATCGCCAATGCGACGACAAGTCCTGCTATTTCCATGAGATATCTCCTTTTCCTTTCATACCGGGATTGAGTTTACATCAAAGCAAGGCTTTTTCCAAGAACGATTCGTTTATGGTGATAATTAAACCCGTGTACCACATCTGTCCAAAATAAATTTTCCCATTGATAAATTAGATTATGCTGACTGCCTTAATCCGGGCCTTCACGCCCTGTGAAATATTCTTTCACGGGGTCGGGATAAAGAAGATTGTGTTTGAAGGCGGAAAAGAGACGTGGCGCGTTGAGGAGCACAAAACGGAAGCCTACAATAATTATTT
>DSDE01000086.1 GCA_011049095.1 Fidelibacterota bacterium | reverse complement strand
GTGATAATAAAGAAGACTTTTATTCTATAATCCAATATTCCCCCTATCAAAAGATCACTAAATCTGCCTATCCGGCCACTTTTCTACTGACAGCCAGCTCCGACACCAGGGTTGACCCCCTTCATGCCAGAAAAATGGCCGCCAAAATGCAGGCGATGAACCAGGCCAATACACCCATTCTCATTCGCATAGAGACAGAAGCCGGCCATGGAAAGGGAAAACCTATTTCCAAACGCATTGAAGAGCTGTCTGACCGATACGCTTTCCTTTTCTGGCAAACCGGATTAAGTGCAAATTAATAAAAATATCCTGATTTTTATGCCATATCCATTCACCGCAGCTATCTCTTTTGTTTATAATATAGCTCAAAATGCTTATATTAAGCCTGAAATGGTAAGGGTACCTTGACAAAAGAGACATTGATACAGCAGCAGCTCATTCTACCGGAGCTTATTCGTTTAGATATGGCAGAGATTGAAAAACGCCTGGTAAGGGCTGCCAACTCTGACAATAAAACGATGCGCGATATCATCAGCGCGTCTGTGACAACCGGAGGAAAAAGGCTTCGCCCAATGCTTATTTTAAGCACATTTCGGGCGCTAAACGGCCAAAACCTGGGAAATGCCTATTATGGGGCGACTGCTCTGGAGCTGATTCACTCAGCATCCCTCATCCATGATGATATCATTGATCAAGCAACACACCGGCGGGGAGTTCCCACCGCCTTTGACCGGTTTGGATTGGCTCCTGCGCTGCTGGCTGG
Organism: Fidelibacterota bacterium; assembly: GCA_011049095.1. Lineage (GTDB taxonomy): Bacteria > Fidelibacterota > Fidelibacteria > Fidelibacterales > DSDE01 > DSDE01. The sequence continues at coordinate 9,280 of DSDE01000086.1, read as the reverse complement.
TGATTTTCTATTTGTGGAAGGCTATGGAATGGCTTCAAATCTGCCTAATCACATCGTTCAAAGTGTGGTTATTTCATTAAAAAAACTTGGTGAGGGCCAGCTTGCTGAAGAGATGCTTGATTCCCGTAAACCATCATTTGAAGAATATCAGGAAATAATCACCAATAAAACCGCCTATCTTTTTTGGGGAAGCTGCAGAATGGGCAGCCAACTGGCAGATGCCCCGGAAGATACTGTAGAAAAGATTTCAGAGGCCGGACTCAATCTGGGCGTCGCCTTTCAATATATAGATGACATTTTGGATGTAATCGGCGATCTGCAATTAACTGGCAAACCTGCCGGAACTGATTTCTTCACCCACAAACTGAGTCTTCCCTACTATTTATTCCTCGATGTATATGGCGATTTACCAGAAAAGCGCACAAGCGAAGAATTTGAAAAAATATTACCCCTGCTACGTTCTGATTCCGTCATGAAACCGGCAAAACAAATGGCAGCGGAATACACACAAAAAGCTTTATCACAATTTGAGAAGCTGCCTGAAAATGAGATCAGCCGCTTTCTAATCCAGTTGGGGCAGCAGATGTTGGAGCGCGTGAATTAAGCGCTGCAAATACATACCGCTATGCAATGATTTCCTTGATTATATGAATGCATCTCACTATTTTTCCCGGCTGGAAAAGCGGGGAGCAGCATAAACGTGACAAGCAGCAAATCATTATACTCTATATTCTTCCAGTCTGTTAAAAAACAGCCTGAAAAAGCGTTCGTCGATGATGGCAGTGGAAGCTGTTACACGTATGAAAATGCATTGGACCTAATTTTGAGATACGCCGCCTTTTTTAATCACCATGGCATCAGACCTGGCGACCGGCTTGCAGTGATGCTGCCAAATAGCCCAAAATTTATCTGGACATCGCTGGCGCTTGCAAGGCTTAAAGCCGTTATTGTACCCGTTCATTTGCAGTATAAATCTTTAGCGTTGCGGCATATCCTAAGCGACTCCGGTGTGAAAGGAATTGTATTTCCTTCAGAAATGGCACCCCATGTTAAACAGGCAGCCAGCATTCTAAAAAAATGTGAATTACTTATTGCTGATGCAAATTGCAATGAAAATGGAATTTTAAAATTGGATGATGCGGAAAGCTTTTCCCGCTATGGCGGCCCGTTTGATCCCAAAGGTGATGACCCTTTGGCTCTATTTTACAGCCAGGGCACTGTTCATCATACCCATGGAGTCATTTATAGCAGCCAGCAACTTTTATCTAACAGCCAGGCTGCAGCGCACGTACTATCATTAAAAGAGAGCGACAGATTGGCCACCATCTATCCTTTTAGCTACCCCCTGGCATTTTCTTTAGGTTTGATTGCCGTATTGCTAAGCAGGGGAACGATAATTACAGCGACCGAAATTGACACAAGCCTTAACTCTCTTGCTCCCAGCGCTCTCCTTGCATTGCCCTTGGATCTGCAAAAAGCGCTTGATAAACCTGAATTTGCCCTGCCTCAATCACTCCATTTCATCATAACAGGCGGCAGTAGATTGCCTAAAACGCTGCCTGAGCAGTTCCTGGAACGATTTCAATTGTCTGTTTTTCAGGTCTATACTTTCGTGGAAGCCGGTCCTCTTATCAGCATTAATATCGATGAAAAAAATCCATTCGCCCTGGGTATGCCCTTGCAGGATTTTACATTTTCCCTTCGTGAAGGCGGCAAACCAGTACAAACAGGCCAAATCGGAGAAATATCAGTTCAAGCAGAAACAGTAAATCCCGTATTCATTAATGGAAGCGATCAAGCATTGCTAAAATACACTGACAATTGGTATTTAACCGGCGATTTAGGCTATCGCGATATAGAAGGATATATTCATTTCGTTGACCGGGCTGATAATCGAATAAATATCAATGGCTTTGATGTTTATCCCGATTTTATTGAGACAGAGCTGAATCACTGCTCTGGTGTTCAGGAAGCAACTGTGGTTGGCATTCCCCTCAATAACTATTCGGATAAAATAATCGCATACATCGTTGCGGAGGCGGGCGCTGCAATATCAGCTGCAACACTGACGGAACACTTAAGAGATAAGCTCCCAAAATATCAGATCCCGCAGGAATTTGTGGTCACTGACCATCTGCCCAGAAATATCACCGGAAAAATAGCCCGGCAGACACTGCGCACTATGGCGCTCAGCCGGCATATGAAAATGGAGGAACAAAATGAAAGAGTTTAAAACAGAGGAAATCTGTAATCTAGCAATCCTGGGCCATTCAGGCTCCGGCAAAACAACCCTCAGCGACGGGATGCTGTTTTCTGCTGGAGAAATCAATCGAATCGGCTCTATACAGGATGGCAGCACCGTATCGGATTATCTTGGAGATGAAGCCGCCAGACAGATCAGTCTGCGCAATGCCCTGCTGCATCTGCAATGGCAGGGAAAAAAGATTAACATCATTGACGCACCGGGATATATGGACTTTGTCGGCGATGCAAAAAGCGCTGCACAAATCGCTGATATCAACCTGCTTGCCATCAGTGCCGCAGCAGGAATAGAAGTGGGAACCGAATTTGCCTGGGGCTATAGTGAAGAATTTAACAAAGCCTCAGTTGTAGCAATCACAATGCTGGATAAAGAACATACTCACTTCGACGAAATCATAGAAAATGCCCGCAACAGCTTTTCAAATGCCATCACAGCTGTTTCTTTTCCTGTAAACGCCGGCCCCGCATTTAACAGCATTGTGGATATCATTCGCCGGAAACTTATCGTCTATGATACCAATGGGCAGGCCGAGGTGAAAGATATTCCCGATAACCTGGTCGGAAAAACTGATGAGCTGTATGAGCAACTTCTAGAACGAATTGCTGAGTCTAATGATGAGCTTCTGGAGAAGTTTTTTGATGAAGGAACACTCAGTGACGAAGATGTGCTTAATGGAATGAAACATGCCATTCTTACAAGAAAACTGATCCCGGTACTGGCGCTAAGCACCAATAATAAATCGGGCCTAGACCTCCTGCTAAATCTTTTGGCATCTTATGCCCCAAATCCTGCTGATATGCAGGGAATGATTGGCGCTGTGCCTGGCTCCCATGAAAAAATCGAAAAAAAAGTTGATCCTACAGCTCCCGTTTCGCTCTTTATCTTTAAAACTGTCCACGAACAGCACGTTGGCGATATCAGCTTTTTTAAACTGCAAACAGGCATCCTGAAGAGCGGAACTGACCTAAAAAACACCGCAAAAAACGATAATGAGCGCGTTGGCACTATTTTTCTGCTAAATGGAAAAACCCGCAGCGAAATAAACAGTCTGGCGGCCGGCGATATTGGTGCCTTGGTCAAACTTAAAAGCAGTCACACATGCAATACCCTTTGCGACCCAAAAGCGCCTTTTGTTTACGAGCCAATAAAGTATCCAGACCCAATCATACGCTCCGCCATTGAGCTCAAAGCCAAAGGAGACGAAGATAAAATTGGTACAGGCCTTAACCAGGTTCACCAGGAAGACCCGACATTTCATTATGTTATGGACCCAGAGCTAAAGCAAACAATTATCAGCGGGCAAGGTGAAATCCATCTGGAAGTAGCGCTGAAAAAAATCAAGGACCAGTTCAACATTGAAGTAGATATGATAGAACCAAAAGTTCCTTATCGTGAAACCATCCGCAAAACCGCAAATGCCCGGTATCGCCATAAAAAACAGTCTGGCGGCGCTGGCCAGTTTGGTGAAGTCGAGTTACGGATTGAGCCTCTTACGCGTGGTGGTGGGCTGGAATTTGCCAGCGAGCTGGTAGGGCAAAATGTTGACCGAGCCTTTGTGCCCTCTGTGGAAAAAGGCTTCAGACAAGCCTGCCAAGCTGGGCCCCTTAGCGGCAATATGGTTATTGACATCAAGGCTGCATTTATAGATGGCAAGCAGCATCCTGTTGATTCTAAGGATATTGCATTCCAGATTGCCGGGCGCGGCGCCTTTCAGGAAGCATTTCTCAAATCTGACCCCATTTTGCTGGAGCCCATCTATGAATTAGAAATCAAAATCCCCGAAGAATATATGGGCGATGTAATGGGTGATATCTCCAGCCGGCGCGGCAAAGTGACCGGTATGGACAGTGAAGGGCGCTTCCAGATTATACGCGCCGAAGTACCGTTGGCAAACCTCTACAAATACTCGACAATTCTTCGGAGCATCACCCAGGGACGCGGCTTCCATCGTCGGAAATTCGCCTACTATGAATACGTACCCCGAGATGTGCAAGAAAAAATTGTTGAAGAATACCGGAAACAGCGAGAAGAAGGTAACTGATGGATACAATGTGGGCGCCTTGGCGCATGGAATACATCCTCAGAGATAGATCAAACACTAGTGAATGTATATTTTGTGAAAAATATCAGCAGACTGATGACCAAAGCAATCTGGTCTTATACAGGGGAAAGCTCAGCTATGTTTTGATGAATCTTTATCCCTACAATAATGGACACCTCCTAATTGCGCCATATCGCCACATCAGTGATTATACTGATCTAAATGATAGAGAGAGAAGTGAGATTGCCCACCTCACCTCTCTCTCTCTTTCTGTCTTAAAAAAAACGGTCAATCCCCATGGATTCAATCTGGGGATGAATTTAGGCATTATCGGCGGGGCGGGAATCGCTGATCACCTGCATCAACATATTGTACCACGCTGGACTGGCGACAGCAATTTTATGCCAATTATCGGGCACACCAAGGTTATTGTACAGAGTCTGGAAGAAACCTGGGCCTGCTTAAGAGACCAATTTACAAAACTCAGCTTAGAAAAACTCTAATCAATAAATTCGACAGGCTCATCTTTGACAGCACGAAATAACCAAAATATAATCACACCGACAAGAATACCGGCCGTCATACCGATAGCAGTAAACTTCACATATTTAACTTTAGCTAAACTTTTCATTTTTAACTCACTTTCTTTCACTTCACCTTGAATTTATAAATTATTCCAGCTATAATATAGAGAAAAGAGCGGGGGCGCAAAAAACAAATGAAATTGACAGACATCATCACCCAAAAAATGGTCATCTATCCACTCCAGGGAGAAAGCAAAGAAGCTGTCATTAGAGAAATGGTACTCCACTTGAAAAAGCTGGAAAAAATTAACGATCCCAATACCATTTTTGATACCATAATGGAAAGAGAGCGGATTATGACCACCGGTGTAGGTCATCATATCGCCATACCCCACGGAAAAAGCGTTGATATTCACGAAATTATCGTCCTCTTGGGCTTGCAGCCCAATGGCATTGATTTTGACTCCCTTGATAAGCTGCCGGTACATATCGTTTTCCTGCTTCTCACTTCAGAAAAAGACAAAGGCATTCATATCCGGCTGCTAAGCCGAATCAGCCGACTTTTAAACCGAATCGAATGCAGAAGGGCACTTATCGCAGCACAATCTACTGAAGATGCTTTAGAGATTCTCCGCCACGCCGAAGAACAATGGTTTGAGATTTAGTATGCAGTATCTAATCATTGTCTTGAATAATGGCGACTATCTCGATGAGGTTTTAGAAGCTTTTCTGGAATTAGGCATAAGTGGAGCTACTGTCTTAGACAGCACCGGAATGGGACAAATAATCAGCCGCGATCTGCCAATTTTTGCCGGCTTTAAAAACGCATTTTCCGTGGCACAGCCCAGCAACAAAACAATTTTTACTATTGTTAAAGACGAACAAGTCCCGCCGTTAATGGATGCCGTAGAACAAGTGGTCGGCAGCTTCAATAAACGTGGTGTGGGAATCGCTTTTTCAGTTCCGGTTATTCATATCCGGGGCCTAGGAAAAAGCCTAATCCAAGAAAACGAACAGGAGCTAATATGAAATATTGCCCGGCTTGTCGCAGTGAGTACGTTGACACTGTGAAACTATGCCCTGATTGCAATGTAGAATTGACAGATGAACTGTCAGAAGAACTCTTTCTCGAAAAAGTGGAACGCGCTCTGCTTTATGAATTTACAAATGAAACCATTGCCGATATGGTGCTGGAGCTCCTCGATGATGAGGAAATCCCCTATTTCTGTCAGCGAGACTGGTTTTCATCAGCCTATCTTATTCACGGTGGCTCACCCATAGGCACATTGATCAAAGTATATATCCCCGAGACGCATATTGAGCAGGCTCGTGAACTCACACAAGGAATGATAGACGAAAACAAATGATACGAAATATCAAAGGCACCCAAGATCTGCTGCCACCGGAAATCCATCATTGGCAGGCTGCTGAAGAGCATTTACGGCAGATTTTCCAAGCTTTCAGCTACAGTGAAATCAGAACGCCGGTTTTCGAAAAAACTGAACTCTTTGCCCGAGGCATTGGTGAATTTACCGATATCGTTACCAAAGAGATGTACACATTTAAAGACAAAGGCGATCTTTGGCTCACTTTGCGGCCAGAGTTCACTGCATCGGTGATTCGGGCATATATTCAGCATAATCTGGCTCAAAGTGCCCCTCTGCAGCGTCTGTGGTATGTGGGCCCCCTATTCCGGCAGGAGAGACCTCAGGCAGGGCGTATGCGCCAGTTTCATCAATTTGGCGTAGAAATCATTGGCTCTGAACATCCGGAAGCCGACGCTGAAGTGATTCATCTCGCCTGGACAGCCTACGAAAAGCTTGGCGTGAAAGGCAAAGTGCTCCATATCAATAGTATCGGCAGCCAGGAAGCACGCAAAGACTATATCGGTACATTGCAAGAAACCCTAAGACCCCATCTTGAAGCATTTTGCCCACAGTGCCAGGAACGATTCAGCGGCAATTCCCTGCGCCTCTTCGATTGTAAAAATGAAAATTGTCAATCTTTGATGAAAGCCTATGCGCCTTCAATATTGGATCATCTCGATGAATCAGATGCCGCTCATTTTGAAAAAGTAAAAGAGCTGCTCGCTGCACTAAAGGTCCCCTATACAGTTAATCCTGCTTTGGTCAGAGGGCTCGATTATTATACACGCACAACCTTCGAAGTCAAAGGACTCAATTTGGGGGCACAAGATGCCCTTTGCGGCGGAGGACGCTATGACCAGCTGGTACAGGACCTTGGAGGAAAACCCACGCCATCCGTAGGTTTTGCCGCTGGATTTGAACGCCTTCTCCTGGCCATCGCAGCCGAGAAAAAAGAAGAATCAGAGCCAGATGGCCCCACCCTTTTTCTGGCGCCATTTTCTGAAAATGAGCTGTCCTTTGCCTTTGAGATTATGGGAAAAGTCAGAGAGGCCGGAATATCTGCAGAAATGGACCTCCTGCGCCGCAGTATGAAAGCAAAAATGCGGGAAGCAAACCGCTTAAACGCCAGGTTTGTGGCGCTCATCGGCCCTGATGAAATGAGGCAAAACAAAGTTTCTCTGAAAAATATGAAAACTAGCCAACAGACCCTTTTAGATGCCCCAGCTATCATCTCCTTTCTACAAAAATTATGAAAACCACATCTGTAAAAGAAAATATTCCTCTCAAATATTTTTTAGAGTACAGCTTTCTGCGCTTTTTTGAACGTTTTTTTTCCTTATTTCCAGATAAGACTGTGGCCTGGCTTGGGCGGCGTCTTGGCGACTTGCTCTGGTTGTTTTTCCCATATCGCCTGAAAGTTATGGTTATCAATCTGGGGATTGTTTTTCCGCAATGGAGCCGGAGACAGATTCTCAAAAAAGCACATAAAATTTATCGTTTTTTTGGGGAAGTGAGCGCCACCTATTTTATTCTCCATCGCAAATCAATGATAACAAAGATATTGAATACCGAAGATGATAGTCCTGAATTATTTTCCCATTTATTATCACAAGGGAAAGGTATCCTTTATGCGACTCTGCATTGCGGCCACTGGGAAGCCCTTGTTGCTTATTGGCAACTGACAAAACTACCATTCTCCGGTATTTATAAGGTTCAAAAAAACCCCCTTTCCCATAAGTTCTTTGATCAGCGGCGACTCAAATTTGGCGACACCTTAGAGCTCCTTGAATCGAAAAGGGGTATTTCAGCCTTTGTGGAAAATATTCAGTCTAATCGTGTGGTTGTCAATGCTATCGACCAAAGCGCCCGCAGCCGGGGTATTGAAATGTCATTCTTTGGGGAAATTATAGAAGCACCGCGGGGCAATGCAAAAATGAAAATACTCAGTGGCGCACCCCTTGTCTTTGGCTATCATCGCTATGTCAACGGACATTACTATTTACACAAAAAAGAGATTCCCCTGAAGGCGATGACTGAAATAAACGATGAAAATATTCGCTATATTAATGAGATATTACTGCGCGAAGCCGAGGAAGTGATTCGGAATCATCCTGAGCAATGGATGTGGTTTCACAAACTATGGAAGGGTAAGTACAAAGTGGCTTTTAGGCGAAAATGGTACGAATTCTTTCTGTAAGAGACCCGCTTGCTATATCAGTTGCCGATAAAATAGTCAGAAAAGGGCTTCCGCTGGTTTACCCCACAGACACGATCTACGGCCTTGGCGGTGATGCGATGAGTCCAGAGCTGGTGGAGCGAATTTATAAATTGAAAAAGCGGCCACCCTTTATGCCCCTCAGCGTTATGCTGGCATCAGTCCAGGAGTTTGATAAATTTAGCGATCTATCAGAAAGTGCGCGCAGACTTATCGCTGCCTTTCTGCCAGGGGCTTTGACTATTATTCTGCCACTGGAAGCAGATTCTCCACTGAAACATATTGCCAATGCCGATGGAATGGCGGGTTTTCGCATTCCCAGCAATAGCTTTTGTCTGGACTTATGCGCAAGGGCAGAGCGACCCATCATCACAAGCAGCGTCAATTATTCCGGTCAGCCACCCCTCACGCGCATATCTGATATGACAGCCCAATTTGGAGATTTGATTTCAATCTATGTCAAAGACGATAAACTTGAAAATTCCAAGTCTTTAGGCAGCACTATCATTCGCCTGCTGAATAATGAAATAGAATTTCTTCGGGAAGGCGCTATCCCAAAGTCCACGATCCTTGACTTTATGCGCAATAACTGATTTTGTAAGAATTATAGACCCGTTGACAGATCTGTCCAAAATAAAATTTTCTTATTCACAAATCTCATTTTCCAAGTTGATTTAATCCGGGCCTTCACGAATTCGGGATAAAGAAGATTGTGTTTGAATGCGGAATCTTCCCCGAATTTGTGACAGCCCCGGTCACTGATCCGTCAGTCGACGGATGAAGTGCGGTCACTGAACGGAGTGGTATCCTGAGCTTGTCGAAGGGTCGAAGTGCGGTCACTGAGCGGAGTCGAAGTGTTGCTTACTTTTG
>DSDE01000400.1 GCA_011049095.1 Fidelibacterota bacterium | reverse complement strand
GTGAAAAGAGGGAGAAATTAAGCAGCGTTGCAGTCTTTTCGAAAAATAGTCTTCATTCCCACATCGGGGCTGAGGCTTGTTTTTCTCGACACAACGCTTAAAAAAGGGAAGGAAAAATAATGTTAAGCATCTGGGAGAAACTGCTTTTTGTGATTTTTGTCGGCGCCTCACTATCGCTGTCGGTGAAGAATTTTGGCCTGATGATAAAGGCAATTAGCCGGGGCGCTGAGCCCATTGACTGGCAAAAAGCCCTGAAAAAGTGGCCACAGGGCTTATGGGTCTTTTTTAGTCAGCGGACACTTTTCACCACACGACCGGTTGCCGGATTTATTCACGCGCTGGTGGCCTGGGGTTTTACACTCTATATGCTGGTGAATCTCATTGACATACTGGAAGGAATGATTCCTGGTTTTCACTTTTTTCCAGAGCATTATATCGGTTTTGTCTATCGTCTTTTTGTAGATATCTTTACCGTCTTGGTGCTGCTGGGTGTTCTCTATTTTCTCGTGCGGCGCTTTATTTTTCATAGTCCGCTGCTAAAGATCAATCCGCAGGTGCTGATTGCAGAATCGACGCAGGCGGGAATCCGCCGTGATTCGGCCATCGTTGCTTTCTTTATTCTTTTTCACGTAGGTTTTCGATTGGTTCATGCCTCTTTTGCAGTGGCATTGCATAGAGAAGGCTTCGACATTTCACAGCCGGCTGCCGCGACCCTGGCCTTGGCTTGGAGCGGTATGGGTGATACTGGCCTGACCATTGGGCTTCATCTGGGGTGGTGGCTGGCGCTGGGTCTCATTCTCGCTTTTATACCTTATTTCCCTTATTCAAAACATGCTCACCTTTTTATGGGGCCAATCAAACATATGGTGAAAGCGGAGCGCCGCTCACCTGCGGTCTTGAAGCCCATAGATATGGAGAATGAGGAGCTGGAGCAATATGGTGTGGCCAAGCTGGAGCACCTTCCCCAGGAAGAAATTTTCGATGCTTATGCCTGTATAATGTGCAATCGCTGCCAGGATGCCTGTCCTGCTTACACCACCGGTAAAGCCCTTTCCCCAAGCGCTCTGGAAATCAACAAGCGATATTATCTGAATGAAAATTTAAAAACTTTTGCCGAGAGCGGCGAAAGCGCCGAGCCTATGCGGCAGTGGGCCATTTCTGAGGATGCTATCTGGGCCTGCACAAGCTGCGGCTACTGCGTGGAAGTCTGTCCTGTAGCTAATGAGCCGATGGTGGATATTTTGCAGTTGCGACAAGACCTGACCCTGATGGAGAGTAACCTTCCCCAGGAGGCGGTGGGGCTTTTTAAAAAGCTGGAGAGTAATGGCAACCCCTGGGGCATTAGTCAGCAGGACCGGGACAAATGGGCAGATGGCCTCGATGTGCCTCGTTTTGTTGATAAACCCGATGCTGAATATCTATTTTGGGTGGGCTGCGCCGGCGCTTATGATGACAAAGGCATTAAAAGCTCTAAAGCAATGGTGAATATTCTCAATGCAGCCGGTGTCAGCTATGCCATTTTAGGGAATGAGGAGAAGTGCACCGGAGATTCAGCTCGCCGCCTGGGCAATGAGTATCTATTTCAGATGATGGCTATGGAGAATGTGGAGACCCTCAATGGATATAATGTCAAAAAGATTATTACCCAATGTCCTCACTGCCTTAATACGATTAAAAATGAATATCCCGATTTTGATGGCAATTATGAAGTTTATAGCCATACAGATTTTATATATAAACTCATCGTGGAAGGGAAAATTTCCATTGACCAGGCTTCTTTGGGAAAGATGACTTATCACGACTCCTGCTATCTGGGACGCCACAATAAGATTTATGATTCACCGCGAGCCCTGATGCAGGCCATTGGCGGCAAAGAAAATTTTGTAGAGCTAAGCCGCCATCATGACAAAGGCTATTGCTGCGGTGCCGGCGGAGGCAGAATGTGGCTGGAAGAGACCATTGGCGAAAAAATCAATAATGAGCGAAGCAAAGATATTGCCGCCTGTAATGCCGATATATTGGGTGTGGCCTGTCCATTTTGCCAGACGATGCTGGTGGATGGCATCAATGCTGCCGGACTTAAAACTAAAGTGAAAGATATCGCCGTTATCGTTAGTGAGAAACTGAGAGCCTAGAAAACCGAATGGATCTTGGGCTTTGCTCAGGATAGCATACCCCGTGGCGCCAGCTTATCTTCGCTCTATGAGGGGCTCTGTTTTTTATCAGGTATTAATCCTTATCGTGGATATCATTGATGGCCTGACGGATTTTTTTAGCCAGGGTAGCTTTGGTAAAGGGTTTCTGTATGAATTGCACGCCTTTATCCAGCACGCCGTGTCGGGCAATGACATTAGAGGTATAGCCTGACATATAGATAATTTTCATATCAGGTCTATTGGCGATTAATTGCTCAGCAAGCTGGCGGCCATTCATTCCAGGCATAATCACATCGGTGAGGAGCAGATGAATTTTGCCTTCGTAGGAGGCTGCCTTTTTTATTGCCTCATCGGGGCTAATAGCCTTGAGCACAGTATAGCCAAGATCATTCAGCAGCTCGTGATTGAGATGGAGAATGGCAGCTTCATCTTCAACTAATAATATTGTCCCATTCCCGCCAAGGATATTTTCTTTATTCGTTAGCTTGTCGACTGTGAGAATGCCTTCATTATAGCGGGGAAAATAGATATTAAAGGTGCTGCCCATATCCAGCTCGCTATAGACTTTGATGTGTCCATTATTTTGTTTGACGATACCATAAACGGTGCTGAGCCCTAGACCCGTTCCCTCTCCAATAGCCTTTGTCGTGAAAAAGGGTTCAAAGAGATTTTCTAAAACCTCTTTACTCATTCCGCAGCCGGTATCGCTAACCACCAATTGCACATATTCACCGGGTTTGCAATCGCTGTTTTTGCCACAATAATCTTCATCTAAAGTCACATTGTTAGTGCGGAGGATGAGAAAGCCGGAATTGTCAATGGCATCTCGTGCATTGACTGATAGATTGGCTAGGATTTGATCAATCTGCGCAGGGTCCACCCTGATTGGCCAAATCTTAGCTCCTGGCTGCCAGACGAGATCAATATTTTCACCAACGAGGCGTCGCAGCATTTTTAGCATATCGCTAACAATGTCATTTAAGTTGACGATGCGGGGCTGAATAGTCTGTCTGCGGGCAAAGGCCAGAAGCTGCCGGGTAAGATTGGCTGAGCGCTCTCCGGCTTTGTTGATTTCTGTCAGATAGCTGTAGAGTTTGTCGTCCGGTGAGATTTTTCCCATGGCCAGCTCAGCCTGGCCCATAATGACCATAAGCATATTATTGAAGTCGTGTGCTACACCACCAGCCAACCTGCCGACTGATTCCATCTTCTGTGCCTGAATGAGCTGCTCACGGAGTTTTAGCTGCTGGGCTTCAGCCTCTTTGCGTTCGCTGATATTACGTGCCAGGGCAAATAGATAATTTTTATCCTTTAACTGAACCACAGCAATGGTATTTTCTACCGGATAAAAAGCGCCGTCTTTGCGTTTGTGCCGCGATTCAAAAGTGACTGCTTCTGAGTCTATCTGCAGTTTTTTCCAGTAATTTTTCAGGTCATCGCGCTCAATCACATCGGGGTCAATATCCATGACGTTCATATTGCATAGCTCTTCTCGGCTGTAGCCGGTATTTTCGATAGCGGCCCGGTTTACCTCAATGATTTTGCCTTCTGTATCGTGGAGAAAGAGCATTTCAGCAGCCTGGTCAATTAAAGACCTAAATTTATATTCACTTTCCTGAAGGGCGGCTTCGGCAGCTTTCTGTTCAGTGATATCGCGAAATTCTACCACCCGCACCTGCTTTCTTTTGTAGGGAATACTTCTGGCTTCCAGACGGAGAGGATATTCTTCTCCATTTTTGCGAATGCCCACAGCCTCGAAGGCTTTTTCGTAGCCGGCGGCGATTTGGGAGCGGACGAAATTACGGCTGGATTCGGCGATGAGCAGCAAGCCGTCCATGCCGATAAGCTCGTCATAAGACCAGCCGGTGATATCTGAAAGTCCCTGGTTGCATTCCAGAATAAGCCCTTTATCGTGGATCGTAATGCCGCCGAAGCTTGAATTGTGCAGCGCTTTGAAACGTTCTTCACTTTCTCGCAGCGCCTTTTCCGCCTGTTTCCGCTCGGTGATGTCCTGCGCGGAAAAGGTGACCCCCTTGCTGAGGTCCTTCAGGTCAATGGGTGTGGAGCTGAGGAGAATCTGCCGTATTTCGCCGTCTTTTCGTTTCCAGCGGGTTTCGACTGCACCGCGCCCGTATTTGGCAATCTGGGCATATTTTTCTCTTTCCACATAGTTAAAATCTTCATCTGTGGCATAGAGCATTCGGGCGCTTTGACCAATAAGCTCTTCCCGACTGTAGCCCGTTATTTCTGTCGTGCTGGGATTTACTGCTTTGAAGACCCTATCAACAAGCATACCTATACCAACGGGCGCGCTGCGGAAAATGCTCTGAATTTGTTCTTCCCGCTCTACGAGAGCCTGCTCAAAGGCTTTTTGTTCACTGATATCGGTGGCGACGCTGAGGATAGCCGCCTGATGATTCCAAGTGACGCTTTTGGACAGAATATGCAAAGGAAAGGCGCTGCCGTCTTTCCGGTAATGAGATGATTCAAAAGAGACTTCACCGGTTTCGGCGATCTTTTGAATACGCGCTTCGGTGTGTTGAGCGCTTTCCGGCACATCGATATTTTGCAGATTCAGCGCAAAAAATTCCTCTTTAGAGAAGCCGTGGAGTTCAAATGTTTTTTGGTTGGCATAGAGAAATTCTCCATTGGCATTGTGGACTGTGATTGAGCTGGGCGCTGTATCCAGCATTGTTGCCAGGAGCCGATTATGGGCTTCGGCCTGTTTTCTTTCAGTGATATCTAGAATATTCCCTATGACTTTCGTGATTTTTCCATTTTCATAAACGGCTTCACCAGAGGTCTGCACCCATAGTTCCCGCCCCTTGTATGTGAGAAAGAGCGATTCCAGTTTATAGGGTGTTCCCTCTTGACAGCATAATTCAAAGGCTTTTAAAATTTTTTCCCGCTCTTGGCTGGGATAGCAGTCGAGGCTGCGTTTAATATGCTCAGGCGAGCCGGGCTCCACTTCTTCCGGCTCCATATCGTGAATACGGTAGCACTCATCGGTCCAATACATTGTTTGAGATGCTATATCCCATTCCCAGCCGCCAACTTTGGCAATTTCCTGGGTTTTGTTTAGCAGGGTTTCGCTTTTTTTGAGGCGAGCTTCGCTCTCTTTCAGTTTTTTCCCGAGGCTGTGTTTATAGAGGGCGATTTCGACGGCGGAATGAAGGTCCCTGGTATTAAATGGCTTTGTCAGATAGCTGTATGGTTCGATTTTTTTTGCGCGGTCAAGGGTTTCATTATCTGCAAAAGCGCTGATAAAGACGATGGGGATATCATATTTATTAAGAATTTCTTCAGAAAGGGTGATGCCGTCGGTTTTGCCCCTCAGGCGTATATCCATCAGAATAAGGTCAGGCAGCTCTTTTTCCACCATTTTCCAGGCTTCAGCAGCATCTTCGGCAATACCGGTGACCCGAAAGCCGAGTCTTTCAATGATGCTTTGAATGTCTGAAGCGATAATCAGCTCGTCATCTACGATGAGAATTTTCGCTTTTTCGAGTATTGGATTGGTACTAGTCATGTCTTCCTCTTTCTGACATACTTTAATTTAAGAAAAAAATAATCCATTCCGTATCAATTGATTAATATTCAAAAGATATACTGCATTTAGTGCCTGGCTTAGACTTTTCTAAGCTTAATTCTCCGTGAATTTGCCGCGCCAGGGTTTTGACCAAAAAGAGACCTAAGGTCTTGCTTTGCCCAGTTTCGCTTTCTTCAGGAATGCCGCTGCCATCGTCTCTTACAATGAGTGTATAGTGTCCCTTTTGATTTTTTTCTAAAAGGACATTAATCGTGCCGGCGCTGTTTCTAGGAAATGCGTGTTTGAAAGCGTTGCTGATGAGTTCGTTGAGGATTAATCCCAGCGGAATGAGCAGGTCGTTGGGAAAGGCGATTGGGGGTATCTGAACAATCAGCTCAACTTTTCCGGAGATATGTGAATAGGCAGAGCGCAGGTATTCCGCGAGCTTATTGACGTAGAGGGCAAAATTGGCAGAGCTGCTCATTTCGCTGCGATAGATTTGTTCGTGAATCATTGCCATCGCCTTGATACGGTTTTGGCTCTCCCGAAAGATTTCCAGCGTTTCGGGACTGTCGATAAGATTTGCCTGGAGATTGAGAATGCTGGTGATGAGCTGAAAATTGTTTTTTACCCGATGGTGAATTTCCCGCAGCAGGGTCTCTTTTTCCGCAAGTGAATTTTTGATTCGCTCCTCAGCCTCTTTTCGCTGGGTGATGTCCAAAACAAATACCGTAAGGCCGATAAGTTCTCCGTCATCAGTGATAAGAGGGCTGTATCGGTCTTCGTAGAATGTCCGATAATAGGCGCTATTACCATATTCTTCTTCTAATATAAAAAAATTGCCTTCCAGTGTCTGGTCAAAGTTTGCTTTGGCATTATTCCTGTCATTGGGATTGCTGATATAATCCAGCATATTTTTGCCAATCCTGATATCTTTTCCCCAAATCTTTTTCATAGTTTTTTCGTGAGCTTTGGTAAAGGCGATGTAGCGATACTCGGTATCCAGCGCGAAAACAATCATATCCTGGGGGCTTTCGAGAATAGCACGGAGAAGTATGCTGAGTTTTGAGGCCTTACTTTCGCTTTCCAGAAGCTGTTGTTCAGCTTTTTTAAGCTCGGTAATATCAATAGCGTTGGCAGCCAGATAGATGGGCTCTCCTTTTTCATTACGAATGCAAACGCCGCTCATAAGGGTGGGAAATTCTGTGCCATCTTCACGGATATGCCAGATTTCGGTTTGGGGAAATTCACCCTTTGTTTTCAGTAAGTGCAGCGCTTTTTCAACAATTGGCATCTGTTGCTGACTATGAAAGACAGTCAGCTTTTTCCCTATAAGTTCTTTAGGCTGATAGCCGTGGATATTTGCAAAATATTGATTTATATAGATTAGTGTGCCATCGAGATCGGCGATGGCGGCGCCGTGCAGCGCCCGGTCGGTGATGCTTTTAAATTTGAGCGCCTCTTCGTAGGCTTCTTTTTGGGCGCTGATGTCATGGGTGCTGTAGAGCAGTTTTTCCGGGTTGCCATCAGCGTCATAAATAACAGTGCCGGTGGTATTGAGCCAGCAATAGGAGCCGTCACTGCGCCGGTAGCGAAACTGCGCCCTCAGCTTCACGTCTGTATTCAGACGCTGCTGAAAAATACCTTCAACCGCTAATCGGTCTTCCGGATGAATCAGCTCCAGCATAAATTGGCCAACGAGCTCTGATGGCTTGTATCCCAGTTGTTCAAAGGATGGGCTGGCATAGATGCAGATTCCATTCAAATCGCTGAGAGTCACCAGGTCTTGCATATTGCCAGTTATACTTTGGAGAAGCTCTGTTTTTTCTCTCAGCTCAATTTCCGCTTTTTTAAGTTCCGTGATATCCTTGATGATGCTCATAAGATAGGCTTCGTCTTGAATTTGCAGCAGTGTCGCTGACATTAGCCCATAGCGGACAGAGTCATCTTTCATTCTAAAAAGCACTTCCTTGTTTTCAACAGAACCATGATCTTTGAGAGCCTGGTAAATTTCGAGCCATAGATCAGGATGAACCCAGAGATTGAGGTCAAAAGCCGTTTTACCAATGGTTTCAGCTTTGCTGTAGCCGGTAGTTTTAGTAAATCCTTCATTGACTGAAATATAGGTTCCTTTCTCAAAATGACTGATGGTTATAGTATCAGAGCTGGTCATAATGGCTTTGCGAAATCTTTCTTCGCTCTCTTGCAGCGCTTTTTCATCTTCTTTTTGCCGTGTAAGGTCAAAGCCGATGCCAATTTGGCTGCCGTCATTGAGGCGCAGATTTGACCAGCGGGAGGGTACCAGACGACCATCTTTTGCTGTTAACTGGAATTCCCGCCATTCATTGCTGGCTTTTAGCATAAACTTATAGGCGATCTGACGATAATCGGGGTCTGGATAGACTTCAGCCATCAAGTCTAAGTTTTTTATTTCCTCAGTGGTCCAGCCTATCGTTTCTTCAAAAGCCTGATTCACGTAGATCATTTTGCCTTTAGGGTCGTAGCGGGTGATGAGGAGGGGAATCCGGTCAATGATTTCCCCCAGAAGTCTTCGCTCGTTTTCTAGTTCCGCTTCCAATTCCCGTTTTTCTGTGATGTCGCGGCAGGTGCAGAATACCATGTTTTGACCATCCCAGACGGTGCCTGTGGCGCTGATCTCAACCTGGTAAATGGAGCCGTCCTTTCGCCGGTGGCGGGTCTCGAAATTGATATCTAAACTAGAAAGGTCTTTGAAATTTTGCCGGATTTCTTCCGCATTTTGTATGGTTTCAAAGTCCCAGGTATGGAGTTTTTTTATTTCATCGGCAGAATAGCCCAGCATTTCACAAAAGCGAGGATTGGCGTCATAGATTTTGTGATTTTGATTAATAATAACGATGCCATCTTTGGCGTTTTGAAAGATCTCCTGCCGTAGTTTTAATTCATCAGATAGTCTCTTTTCGGCATTTAGCCGCTCTGTAATATCTATGTACACGAGTTGTGAAGCTGCTTTGCCTTGGTACGTGATAATGGCGCTTTGTATTTCCATCCACCAGACAGAGCCGTCTTTCCGCAGACCACGGGCCGTAAAATAATGGGGTACATCAAGTCTCTGATGGTCTCCTTGATAATAATCAAGAAGCCGCTGCCGGTCATCGGGATGAATCAGCTGCAGCGTTTCTTCATGATCGAGAGCCATCAATTCTTCCCGAGTGTAGCCATTCATTTTGCAAAGGGCATCATTGACAAAGGCTATCCGGCCATCCTGATAGATAGAGATACCCTGAAGGGAATTGTCCACAAGTGATTTGTAGGCTTCCTGCAATATGAGCAGGGGCGTCATATCCCGCACGATATTCATCACCGCTTTTTGCCCATGGTAATCAATGAGAGTGGCTCTGATATCCAGATGAAATTCCCTGCCATCGGGACTTTTGGCCTTTGTCTCAAAACGAATGGATTTCTGGTTTAAAAGCTTTTTGATTCTCAGACTGTCCATTGAAGTATCAGAGCCCAGGTCAAAATCTTGAATATTTTTACCGATAATACTTTCTCGCGGCAGCCGGGAGAGCTTAATTGCGGCGCGGTTGACTTCGAGAATGGGTCCGGCTGTGCCGTCGGGATTGATGCCAAATATTGCGATGGCATCCAAATTAGCTTCGAATAGCTGTCGATAGAATGAATCGCTTTCATTTGTTTTTGCCTTGCTGATATATCTAGGATTCACGATAGTTCCTTTGTTTTAGATTTTGGAATGTTTTTTTGCTTAATGCGTCTGCTCCTGATTCTATATCCGGCTCAAAGACCGGCTATTTCTAAGATAAAGGAAATACTAGAATTTATAAAGGAAAAACTTGGATAAAGGTGTCTTGCCATCTTGTATAATCTGGAAAGGAAGTGAAAAGCGTCTTAACGGTCTCCCAAAAGGGGGATATGAAACGGGTAAAATCGTTGAAGGGCTATTGTTTGCGCCTTATTCCCACGGATAAAGCCGGAGGCTAAGCTTATTTGGGTTTAGGATCATCTTAGTTGCGCCATTGTTTCCGGTGGCAGGGTTTTTCCGGTGACGGCATCAATATAGACGGTTCTGCTACTGCCCTCTTTGATATGTTTGATATTGCATTCCCAATAGGGATAGAGCATCGGTTCGGCTTCCACCAGTTTGACGCCATATTTATTTTCAATGGTATGCCGCACCTTTTTTTCATTTAGTTTTAGCTTTTTCAGGTCCAGATCTGTGGCCAGCTCATTTTTAGAGACAGCTTCCACCTTGGCTACATTATCAATATCTTCGATTTTGTCAGGCGTTTTTTCAAAAATGGCTTCGATACTGATGGCGCCTTTCATAAAAGTAATGATTTTCATCTCTTTCCAGGTGAGATAGAGGTTTTCTGCCAGGGTTTCGGTTTTGTTTTTAAAAAGTCCCCGTTTCTGTTCAAATTCGATATGGGTGCGTATAATGG
>DSDE01000345.1 GCA_011049095.1 Fidelibacterota bacterium | reverse complement strand
GATGTGATTTAAAATATACACTGTGGCCACGGGCGGCGGCGCTGAGTGGTCGGAAACCCATTATTCTACATTCTATATTCATTATTCTATATTCTTTGCTCACTCTTTCCAGCGATCATATTTCTCAAGGTGACTATTTTCTCTTGTAAAGCCGGCCCATCGGTAAGCCTCGCTGTGTATTTTCTGCCGCCAGTGAAAATATTTGGGGGCTTTCCAGGTGCGGCTTGGATGTACGGCATTGGTGAGCAGGATGACAGCCAGCTTATTTTCCGTATCAATCCACAAACTAGTGCCGGTGAAACCGGTGTGTCCAAAAGCTTTATCAGAAATATACCATCCGCCGGAGCTACGGCCTTCAGGCGTATCCCAGCCCAGCCCACGGCTATCTCCATAAATCACATTTGCTTTCTTGGTGAAAAGCTTCACTGTCGCTGGCTGAATAATGGTATCGCCATCGTGTATTCCTTCATTTAGCATCATTCTGGCAAAAATAGCCAGGTCTTCGCCGGCGCTGAAAAGGCCGGCATTTCCGGAAACGCCGCCGATACTACGGGCTACTTCATCGTGAACATGTCCGCGTGTGAGTTTTTTGTTTAATTCATTAAACTCAGTAGGCACAACCCGCGGCCAAAGCTCTGGTTTAGGGTTATACATTGTATTTTTCATTCCCAGAGGCTGAAAAAGATTTTTTTCGAGGAAAATATCCATTGGCATCTCAGTGATTCTTTCCACCACCTTAGCAAGCGTGATGAACCCGATGCAGGAGTAAACCATTTTTGTGCCGGGAATGGTATCAAGCGCAGTCTGAAAAATTGAATCCACCCTGGCTTCGATACTGTCGCCCATTTTCCAGAATTGACGATAAGCTGGCAAACCGGACGTGTGGGTGAGCAAATGACGGATTTTTACAGTCCGTTTGAGAATGCTCTGCTCAGGGTTCGGGCCAGCAAATTCCGGAATATAGTTAACAACGTAAGCATCCAGATCAATCAGCCCCTGATCATAAAGCAGCATCACCGCCGAAGTGGTGCCCAACACCTTGCTGACACTGGCCAGATCAAATATATCATCAACTAAAGTGGCCTCTTTTTTACTGTAAGTATGGTATCCATAAGCCTTGCTGTACAGCGTTTTACCTGTATCAGTCAACGTCAGCACACCGCCTGGCCAGGCAGAATCAGCAATGGCTTCATTCATAAAATCATCCACTGTTTTCTCTTTAACGGTTTTGGCTTCTATAACGGCTTTCTCCTTCTTCTTGAAGAGATTAATCAAAGCCCTGAATGGCCGAAATTCTGCCTGAAGCACCAGACCTTCATTTCGGCTCAATGGCATCTCGCTAATCAAAACAGACCCTAATAAAAATACAAGCATCCAGTAAAGTTTTCTTTTCATTTTTTGCCTTTCAAGCTATTCACTTAATTCTTCGATTTCTCATTTAGCTGCTTTTTCCCTTATCAGACTGATTTTCAGCTCATCAAGCTGTTTCTGAGAAACAGTATCGGGTGCGCCATCCATCGGCGACTGTCCCGTTGTGGTTTTTGGAAAAGCTATTAGCTCCCGAATACTGTCGCTTCCCGCCAGAATCATCACTAATCTGTCAAAACCAAATGCGATGCCACCGTGAGGCGGTGCGCCATATTCAAATGCATCTAAAAGGAAGCCAAATTTTGCCCGAGCTTCATCATCGCCGATATTCAGGAGTCGAAACATACGTTGCTGCAGGTCCTTTTGAAAAATACGGATGCTTCCGCCGGCGATTTCGTAACCATTGAGAACCAGATCGTAAGCCCGGGCTTTCACCTCTGCTGGATGGGTCTCCAGGCGCTCCAGCTCATCTAAACGTGGTGATGTAAATGGATGATGCCGCGCCACATAACGCTGCTCTTCAGGGTCAAATTCCAGCAGTGGGAACTCCGTTACCCAAAGTGGAGCCAGAGCATCTTCAGGAATCAGATTTAGCGCTTTTCCCAGAGCATTTCTCACCATTCCCAGCGCCGTCAGGCCTGTCTCCCACTCATCTGCGATAAAGAAAAAACAATCCCCCGGCTCAGCTTTCGTCTGATGAATCAAAGCTTTCAAGGCTTCGTCATTAACAAATTTGCTGATGCCGCCTTCTCCACCGTTTTCGGTCAGTTTAAGCCATGCCAAACCTTTAGCGCCATTTATTTTGGCCAAACTTGTGTATTCGTCAATTTGTTTTCGGGAAAAAGAAGCGCCGCCTGAAACCTTCAGTACACGAACGACATTCCCACTTTCCAACGCGCTATGAAACACGCCGAAGCTGCTCATTTTGGCAAAATCGTCAGCTTTGTGAATTGGCAGATCAAAACGAATATCCGGCTTATCGCTGCCGTATTTTTCCATCGCCTCTTCCCAGGTGAGTTTTGGAAAAGGAATTTCCATTGCTTTACCAGTAGCAGCCTTTACAATATGCTTGAGAAGACCTTCGCTAAGTTCCTGAACATCAGCTTCATCAACAAAGGACATCTCAATATCAATCTGGGTAAACTCCAATTGGCGGTCTGCCCGCAAGTCCTCATCGCGAAAGCATTTCACTAGCTGAAAATAGCGGTCAAAACCAGACACCATCAAAAGCTGCTTATAGGTTTGGGGACTCTGGGGCAGTGCGTAAAATTTTCCTGCATTGATGCGACTGGGCACAAGAAAATCACGAGCGCCTTCAGGTGTGGATTTCATCAGGAAAGGCGTCTCAATTTCCATAAAGCGGTTTCCAGAAAGAAAATTTCTCGTGGCGATTGCTGCTTTGGAACGCAATTCCAGATTGCGCTTCATCTCAGTTGTTCTCAAATCCAGATAGCGATATTTCAGCCGAAGGTCTTCGCTGCCAGTTTCACGTCTGCTGATTTCAAAAGGTGGTGTTTTGGCTTTATTCAAAATTTCCAAATCAGAGGCCAGCAGCTCAAGCTTCCCCGATGATATTTTTGGGTTTACGGCAGCTTCAGGCCGGGCTAGAACCGTTCCTTTGACAGCAATGACATCTTCTGCGCTAAGACGATGTGCCTTCTCAAGAATATTTTTTGGCAAATCATCGGCAAAGCGCACCTGCACCAGCCCATAGCGATCTCTAAGATCAATAAAAATAATGCCGCCAAGGTCACGTCGGCTATTGAGCCAGCCATTGAGAATCAATTCTTGTCCCAGCAAAGAATCATTTATCAGATCGGTGGTATGTGTTCGTTTTAATTTCATTTTCCTTCCTCCATCGTCCCTAAATATACGGAGAAAGGCGTTTAAATGGCAGTATTGATTTCAGGGAATCATTTGCAGATGCTGCTCGAGAATGTTGCGATAATTGGTTATTCTTTCTACATAGAGAACAGGCTCATAACCCCTTGCATAGCCACGCTTTGTTTTGGAGTAATATTTTCTCTGCGACAACAACGGCAAAACGGTTTTCATATCGCGCCATTGATCTGGATTTTTATTAAGATTCCTGGCAATTTGTCTGGCATCATAAATATGACTCATTCCCACATTATAAGCTGCTAAAGCAAATTTGACTCGGTCTTCTCCCTCGATACTGACAGGAAGCTGTTTTAACAAATTGCTCAAATACTGAGCGCCGCCCATAATGGATTCATACGGATCAAGCCGATTCTGAACACCCATCTGAGCTGCCGTGCGCAGGGTAAGCATCATAATCCCTCTCACACCTGTTGGTGAAACTGCATTGGGATTCCAATGGCTCTCCTGATAAGCCTGTGCCGCCAGAAGTGTCCAGGGAATACCATACTTTTCTTCTGCCTTCTGAAACCAATCAATGCAGCAATCCAGCCGGTCTTCGATGCGCCTGTGAAAGGTTCTCAGGTCAACATAGTCAAAGCCGCCGGTGTGCCCATAGTATTTGTCTATGAGCAAATCTAGCCAGCCACTCTCCTTGATCGATTGAAACCATACTTCAAGCACTGCTTTAAGTGAATCACTTTTAGTTCCTAATATCCAACTAAAATTATCTTCCTCTGTAAGGGGAAAAACATTCCGCAGCACTGGATAGTAGCGGCGATTCAAGTCAAAAATATTTTTATCGACTACCGTGTAGTCAATCTTTTTATCTGCTATTTTCGCTAGAAGCTGCTCAATGGAATTGGTGTCTGTCGTGCTGAAATTCAGTGGATTTCCTGTTGCCTGAAGACTTTTAAGAAGATCGGCATGGTTGCTCCCGGCAGCAATCACACCCTCAAGCTTGGCAAGCTTGCCCAGGTCACTCACCCATCGTGCAGAATCTTTATGCACTACAACCGTCTGCCAGGTGCTAAAATAATCAGGTCCAAAAGAAAAACGCGCCTCTCTTTCCCTATTGCGCGTCAGACCTGCAGCAGCAATATCTGCTCTGCCACTCTCCATAGCTTTGAGAATTTCTGCCGGTGAATCTATAATCAGATATTTTGCCTCTACGCCCAAAAAACTCGCGAATGCTTGAGTCAGTTCATATTCAAATCCACTGATTCCGTCAGCCGCCTCATAGTAAGTGGTAAATGCATTGCGGGTAATAATGGTAACGTTGCCTTCCTTGAGAATCTTCTCTAAATCGCCGCGGCTGCTGCCTGTGCCGCGATGTAAATAGCTGGATAAAAGCGTCACCACAATGATTATAAAAATGAAAATAAATCTTTTTTTTAGCCGTCTCTTTGCCATTTACACTCGAAATTACATTCAATGCGATGGAATTTCCAAAAGCTTTTTATTCGGCATCACATTTTGGAGGAATTGACGCTTTTTATAAGTCCCCCAGTATTGTAAATTTTAGGCATGAAAACAAAACTTTTTGCATTAATGATTGCATTTTCAATATTAGGAAATGGCCAGCAACTCGTGGCTCAAATGCTGCTTATTCCAATGGACGATACACAAAACAATCACCTGAAGGCCTATGGTCTGGCTTACGAAGTTATTGCTGCAGGACAGAACATTGAATGGCTTCTCAATTATCGCGGCGGCAGTTTTGCTATGCCTGCCCTCCCTTCCATCGAAAAAACAGCCCTTCTAAAAGGTATTTCTGCGGAAAAAATCAGTTCTAGTGTCTATCAGCAAATTTTGCAGCAAATCGAAGCCGGCAATATGGACGTGATGCTGCTGGAGACTGCCCCAAAAATCGCAGTTTACACGCCGCCCAATAAACTGCCCTGGGACGATGCCGTCACAATGGCTCTCACTTACGCCGAAATTCCTTATGAAAAAATCTATGACACCGAAGTACTGCAGGGAATACTTCACAAATACGATTGGCTTCATCTGCACCATGAAGATTTCACCGGTCAATACGGCAAGTTTTATCGAAATTACCGCAATGCCGCCTGGTATGTCGAGGAGAAAGCGACGCAGGAGGCTCTGGCTCGGAGTCTGGGCTTTCGCAAAGTGCCGGATTTGAAAAAGGCCGTTGTCAGAGCCATTCGCGATTACGTGGCCAATGGCGGCTTTATGTTCGCAATGTGTGCCGCCACCGACACCTATGAAATTGCCCTGGCAGCAATGAATGTGGACATCGTTCATCAGGTTTTCGACGGCGACCCAATTGACCCCAACTATCAGGAAAAACTCAATTTTGAAAATACTTTCGCCTTTGAGAATTTCAAATTGATTCCCGATCCTATGGTCTATGAATACAGCGACCTGGATATTCCACCCAGCGACCAACCCCTCACCCTGGACGCTAATCGCGACTATTTCTCCCTATTTGAATTTTCTGCAAAGTGGGACCCCGTACCCGCAATGCTGACCCAAAATCACACTGCACTGGTAAAAGGCTTTATGGGACAGACTACCAATTTTAAACGGGATTACATCAAAGATCACGTGATAATTTTAGGCGAAACCATTAACACTCAGCGGGTTCGCTATATTCACGGAAACTATGGTAAAGGCACTTTCACCTATTTGGGCGGTCACGATCCAGAAGATTACCAACACTATGTAGGCGATCCACCTACCAATTTGGACCTCCATAAAAACAGTCCGGGATACCGCCTCATCCTAAATAATGTCCTTTTCCCTGCTGCCCAAAAACAGGAGCGAAAAACCTGATTGCATTTTCATAATCAGCCACTCTTGGGGAATATTCCCATTGCAGAAAAATGCCATTTTTAACGGACACAAATTACAATAACGGATTTAATCCTAATTCAACGGCTATTAATAATCTAATATGTGAGGGAAAAATGAAACGACTAATTGCGATGCTTCTGCTGAGTCTTGTAACGCTGACAGCTCAAGATCACTATTTCCGCTTTGAGATAGAAAAACGGTCACAGCTTAATGAATTGACCCAAATCATCTCTATTGACCGGGTAGAAGGCAATACCGTCACCGCTTATGCTAATAATCGTGAATGGCTTGCTTTTCAGAAACTAAATCTTAATTACGAAAAATTGCCGCTCCCTTCAACCCTTTTCATTCCCAAAATGAGCAACAATGCAAAAGCTCTCAAAACGTGGGACAGCTATCCCAGCTATTCTGCCTATCTGGAAATTATGGCACAATTTGCAGAAGATTATCCCCAGCTTTGCCAGCTTGTGGAAATTGGCGCCTCGGTGCAAGGCCGCAAACTCTTAGCAGTGAAAATATCAGACAATGTGGCCGAAAATGAGAGCGAACCCGAATTTTTCTATACTGCGACAATGCACGGCGATGAAACGACCGGCTATATACTCCTGCTAAGACTCATTGATACGCTTTTAGAAGGCTACGGCACAGACTCCCGCCTCACCAATCTGGTGGATAATTTAGAAATTTTCATCAATCCACTTGCCAACCCAGACGGCACTTATTACAGTGGAAATAATACCGTCTTTGGCGCACGCCGCTACAATGCCAATGGCTACGATCTTAACAGAAACTTTCCTGATCCCGCAGCAGGGCAAAATCCCAATGGCCCCTGGCAGCCAGAAACCATTGCGATGATGGATTGGGCTGAATCCCATAATTTTGTAATGTCTGCAAATTTTCATGGAGGTATTGAAGTCGCAAATTATCCTTGGGATACATGGTCAACCCGACATCCTGATGATTCATGGTGGCAAATCATTGCCCGCGCTTATGCCGATGCTGCCCAGGCTGCCAGTCCTGCCGGCTACTTTGATGATCTTAATAACGGCATCACCAATGGCTACGACTGGTATCGCATCACCGGAGGACGTCAGGACTACTACAACTATTTTCATGGCTGCCGGGAGCTGACTCTGGAAGTTTCCAGTACAAAACTGCTGCCTGAATCGCAGCTCAATGCCCACTGGAATTATAACTATAACGCGATGCTCACCTATATGGAATATGCGCTGCAAGGCATTCACGGCATTGTAAAAGACGGCGAAAGCAATGCTGTCATTCCTGCTAAAATTGAAGTCACACAAATCACCGGCCCGGGAAACTGGGTGCGCAATGAAGCTGAAAACGGTGATTACACCCGGCCGCTTGTTCCTGGCGTTTATGATGTCTTAGTCACACCCGAATCTGGGCTCTATCAGCCTCGCCTTTACAATAACATCGCCGTGACGGCAGGCAATCTGACCACGCTTGATGTGATTTATCTACCGCCGGAATCGGGGATAGTAAATGGCAGCATTCTCTATGAAGACCAAACCAATCACTCTGGCATCAAAGTAGAAGTCAAAGACCCACAAACCGCCATCTGGCATACAAAATTCACTGACGAAAACGGGTATTTTGAGTTTCCTTCCATTTACATCGGGGAAGTCCAGGCAAAATTCAGCTCGCCAGGCTACGGAACACGCACTGTATCTGGAAATCTGCTAGCCAACGACACCCTTACATTCTCCGATACCCTTCTGAATGTCACCGCATTGCTAAATGGCCTGGCCCTCCTGAGCAATACAACAGATGCGTCAGGTATCGAAGTCCGCCTCTACTCCGTCAATGCCACAGAGAGCCAAATCACACTGCCTGACGGCCTTTTTTCCTTTGAGAATGTCATTCCCGGCGTCTATACCATCTCATTTCGCAAAGAAGGCTACATCTCCAAATACCAAAGCCTTAATATCGCCAATTACGATTCGTTGTGGATTGAGAAAACCCTCAATCCTGCTGATTCTGCGATTTTGCTCATTGATGACGACGAAAGCAGCGAACTTAGCGCCTCCAGCCTCTGGATCAAGGAAAAAATCGACTCTCTGGGCTTCCATACTATTTTGGAAACACCTTTGAATACCAACACGGAAAACTGGGCAGACTATGCCATGATTTTTTGGAATAGCGCCCGCAACGCCAACCCACTCGCTTATATCGTTCATCAGCAAGGACTGGCAGACTATTGCGAAAATGGTGGATTTCTATTTATCAGCGGCGGCGATATTGCCTATAAACACGCCAGTCACCAGCCCTTTGCCACAAATGTTTTGGGAATTTCTTCATATAATGGCGATGGCAGCTATGACCTGATTCTTTCAAATCCGCCTCATTCTGTTCTTGGTCGAGACCTTCCTGATTTTATTGACTATAGCTACCAAAGCTTTGCCGACCAAGACAATGTGACCCCCAATGTCAATGCCCAGCTTCTCTACAGCCATCAAAATCAGGAAAATAAGGGAGGATTACTGCTCAATCCCAATTCCATCTACCTCAGCCTCAATGCCTCTCGCCTCGATGAAGCTGTTTTCAAGCAGCTTGTGAAAAATGCCATCAATTACCGCTTCAGCAGCGATACGGTCACTTTTGATTACGATTTGGAAATCCTTGGCCTTGATGGACTTATAAGTGGTCAATTCATTACGGATGAAACGCTCACAGATTCTCTGACACTGATTATAACTAATCGCGGCGATCTGGATTTTAATGACTCTTTGTCCATTTCTCCGGTAGTTTATAACTGGTACTACAATCTCGACGAGGAATTGACTTATTATGAATATGCATGGCCTCAATCGTATCTCGTGATGAATATTCCGGCAGGAGACACGATCTTACTAAAAATTGACGGAATAGATCAGCGTTTATCCGACCCGAAGCTGGAATATCATTTCTTTGACGGCTGGGTTGATTTTCAAATTGCCACCGAAGCTCAAGTTAGCTCAGAAAACAAAGGCTATCGCTTTTTCTATAGCGCCAGTTCTTTTGAAAATTATTATAGTTTTGACGAAGAAGTCCTGCCGGAATCTTGGACCGCTGCAAATACTAATTTTACGTTTAATGATTCCATTGCCCGCGGGGATGGTGCTTCTCTCGAAATTACCGGCACGAATCGTCTGAGCTTTTCGTTTGCGCTGACCTATGTACCCATTGTCTGGTATGAAAGCAAACTGATATTCTATATTTCTTATGCTCAGGAAATAATGGCTGAGGGTGATACGCTGATAATTACCAATACGGTTTCTGAAATACCCATAAGCTGGACCCTATTTCCCGGCGATACCATTCCCAATAATCTCTTTGTGAATCATATACTTGCCGCAGAATTGAGTGATTACGACACACTTTATTTTGATTACAAATGTCACAGCGGCAATTCCATATTTATCGATAATGTTGCGATTATTTCATATTCCTATCCAGCGAACATCGATCCTAAAACCCTCACACCAACAGAATTTACCCTCGCTCCCGCCTTTCCCAATCCTTTCAATCCCAGCGTCACCCTCCCCTATTTTCTGCCGCAAAATAGTCCTGTTCAGATCGCCATCTACAATATTGCCGGACAGAAGATTCGACAAATCACTATATCGCAACAGAAGAAAGGCTGGCAGCAGTTTATCTGGAATGGCGCCAATCATTTTGGAGAAAATCAGCCCTCGGGAATCTACCTGATTCAGGTAAATAACAATCAAAGCGCCGCCACGCAGAAAGTCATCCTCCTTCGATGATAAGAGAAAAGTGAATAGTGAAGAATTGAAAACTTCTTTTCTCCTTACGCCTTTTTCCTGCCTCCTGCCTTCTGACTCTTACCTCAAAAAAATATGAAACAGCGCCAAGATAAAAAAACGCCAATGATAAGCGTCCCCGATAACTTTTCCGGAACATGGTATGATTTGCTGACTTCCAAGGGCTATCATCTTCCTCAAAGCTGCGGCGGCGCCGGACTTTGTGGAACCTGCAAAATTCAATATATTAAAAATGCGCCCAAGCCCATGGATGATGATTTTTATATGCTTACAGAAGATGAACTAGCGTGTGGCTGGCGACTGGGATGCAAACACCAGCCACATCTGGGAGAGATGATTCAAACCCAAAAGCTCAATGCCCTGACAGACTCCATTC
>DSDE01000350.1 GCA_011049095.1 Fidelibacterota bacterium | reverse complement strand
TGCTGCCCGAATGGCTGTAGCCGATATCCGGTCAAACCGGGGTGACTTGCTAATGAAAGGCGATATTTCAACAGCAGGGCTACTGAAACCTGTCCTTGATCGCCAGCATGGCTTGCGGAAAGGCGATATATTGAGCCATATTGCCGTTATGGAGCATAAAGCCCTCCCCAGATTACTTTTTATCACTGATGGTGGAATCAATATATCGATAAATCTTGAGCAGCGGCGAGCCATCACTCATAACGCCATTGATTTCGCGCAAAAAGTCTTGCTCAGAAAGCCTGTCATTGGCATGACAGCGCTCATTGAGCAAGTTAATGAGAAAATACCCGAAACCGGCGAAAGTAAAATTATCGCTGAGGAATTAACAGCTAATGGATTCCTGGCAGATGGGCCAATTGCACCGGATGTCCTCTTTTCACCTGTAGCTGCCCACAAAAAAGGCGTTTCAGACCATATCAGCGGCAAAGCTGATATCTTCGTTGCGCCCAATATTTCAGTCGCCAACTTTATGATAAAAATTCTTATAGAGCTCGACAATGCAGAAGTTGGAGGGATTATTTTGGGGGCAAAGGTTCCGATTATTTTACTTAGCCGCAGTGATGTGGCTAAGACCAAATTAAATTCCATCATTTTAGGGCTGCTCTAGTGGATTTTGTAACCATATCAGCAGAATATATCTAAGAGGATGATGAAGTGGACGAGAAAAAGCTTATCAAAGAAGCAGTTGCTGGAGACCAGAGGGCCCAGACCAGACTTGTCTTGGCCTACCAGGAGAGGGTTTTTAATCTGGCGCTGCGAATGACGCGCGATTATGAAGACGCAGAAGATGTAATGCAGGAGACTTTTCTTACAGCACTGAAAAAACTGCACACTTTCGAAGGCAAAAGTCAGTTTTTTACATGGCTCTACCGCATTGCAATCAATATCAGCCTGCAAAAACTCCGTGAAAAAAAGCGCTCTAATGAAATGATATCCATCAGTGACCCCGATTTTGAAACAATCCATGGAGAGAAAATATCAGACTGGCCTAAAGACACCAAAGAAATGGTCAACAACCAGGAATTTCGGGAGCTACTTGACAGCGCCCTAGAAAGATTGCCACCTAATTATCGCTCTGTCTTTATCCTGCGAGACCTGGAAGGGCTGAGTACTTCGGAAACACAAAAACTGCTAGACCTTTCAGAGAGCAATGTCAAAGTCAGATTGATGCGGGCACGAATATTTTTACGAGAAGAGCTAAAAGCATATTTTGGGAAAAGCAATGTCAGTGAAGCACATCGGGCTTAAAAAAATCACCAGTTTATCCCAGTTTTGCGATAAGCTGGGTAAAGATATCACAAACGATGTCTGCCGTGAGGTTGAAAAAGAGCTGGAAGCTTGCCCAGATTGCCGGCTTTTCTATAATACCATCGAGAATACTGTAGAGCTCTATCGCCTTTCATTTGAAAATCGATGCGTCACAAAAGATATGTCCCATCGTCTGCTAAAAAAGCTAAAGCTCCCTGAAAACCAAGATGAAATATCTGAGGAAATGTTTGACGAATCAGAAAAAAATCAATAAATTCCAAGGTTTACGAAGGGTGGAAGTGAAAACACAAAATCTGACAGCAAAGGAAATGAAATGCAGAAAAAGGTTATCGTATTTACCACGCCAACTTGTCACTATTGTGCAGCAGTGAAAAAATACCTCAAAGAAAATGGCGTTCGATTTAAAGAAGTGGATATCAGTAAAAATGCTGTCGCAGCCCGTGATATGGTCAATAAAACCGGCCAGCAGGGTGTGCCTCAGCTTTGGATAAATAATAAACCAATCGTAGGGTTTGACAGGCCCAAAATAAACCAGATGCTAAACCTAAAATGAAAGAAAAAGAAGGAGGAGAAAAATGAAGATAAAACCTCTCGATGATCGTGTGTTAATTAAAGCGTTGCCCGAAGAGCAGAAAACACCAGGCGGTCTTTATATTCCTGATACAGCCAAAGAGAAGCCGCGGATTGCCGAGGTTATCGAAGTCGGAAGCGATGAAGAACTTCAAAAAGTTATCCAAAAAGGCGACAAAGTTCTTTTTGGTAAATATTCTGGTGACGAAATCAAAGTTGGTGGAGAAGAGTATATTCTGCTGCAACGCAGTGATATCTTAGCCCTCATTGAAGACTGAAATGAATAGGTAGAGATCGAAGGCGGCCAATAGTGGCCGCCTTTTTTTCTTGCCGCATAAAGGATTAGACCAATGACCCAAAAAATTGTAATCATTGGCGGAGATGCTGCCGGAATGAGTGCGGCCAGCAAAGCAAAAAGAGTCAGGCCAGAGCTTGATGTAATTGTTTTTGAGAAAGGTCCACATATCAGTTATGCCGCTTGTGGCATTCCCTACTATGTTTCTGGTGTTGTAGAAGATTGGAAAAATTTGGTGATTTTTACACCGGAGCAAGCCCTCCAAAAACGCAATATTAAAGTCCATATTTTTCATGAAGTCCTTTCAATTGACTCAGAAAAGCGTCAGCTAACAGTGCGCAAAATCGAGACAAATGAGATTTTTACTGAATCTTATGATAAGTGTATTATTGCAGTTGGTGCGCGACCCAGAGTGCCACAGATACCCGGAATGGACCTTTCTGGTGTTTTTATGCTGAGAAGTATTCAGGATGGGATAGATATCAAAACATTTATTGAGGTAAATCAGCCCAAATCAGTAGTCGTGGTTGGCGGAGGCTATATCGGGCTGGAGATGGTGGAGGCTTTTCGGCGTCTCAATCTGGACGTTACTGTTATTGAGCAGCTTGATCGTGTTTTGGTCAGCGTTGATGCAGAGATCGCAACTATTGTAGAAGAAGAATTACATAAAAATGATGTTAAAATTTATTTGCGCTCTACAATCACAGGCATAAAAAGAGACAAAGACGGATCTCTTGCTCTCGATGTAGCCGGCGGACCAGGTAAAATTAATGCTGACATGGTTTTGGTCTCTATTGGTGTGCAAGCCAATACCGAGCTTGCAAAAACTGCTGGTGTTCGTCTTGGCAAAAGGGGCGGTATTCGAATAAACGAAAAGATGGAGACCACGGTTAATCATATTTATGCTGCTGGTGACTGTGCAGAATATAAGCATATTGTCAGTGGGCGAAATACATATATTCCATTAGCGCCAGCGGCAAATAAAGGGGGACGGATTGCCGGCGAAAATGCAGCCGGGGGGAATGCAGTTTTCCCAGGAATACTTGGAACCTCGATAACAAAAATATTTGATCTGGAAGTTGCCCGTACCGGATTAAGTTATAGGGACCTCTCTGAGACAGTTTACAGCAAAGTGAAACAGGTCTCGATAACTGAAAAAAACCGGGCACGATACTATCCCGATGCCCAAGAGCTTACCATCAGGCTTATTGCGGAACAAAGAACCAACAGACTTCTAGGGGCTCAGATTATTGGTGGGCTGGGAACTGGAAAAAAGATTGATCTTTTTGCGCTGGCTATAATGAAAAATATGACTCTTGATGATTTACAAAACCTGGACCTTGCATACGCACCGCCTTTTTCTCCAGTTTATGACCCGATTTTGCTTGCCGCTAATGTTGGCCTGAAGTCTTGAATCTGAGTATTTCATAATGGAGAAAAGCAAAATTGTTGGCAAAGAAATTTTTATAGAAAATTTGGTAGATGAAGACCCTCAATTGGTGAGGCCTTTGATGGAAATGGGTATTGTTTGCTCTGTGGCGAGCCGGTCTGGGGAACTTTGGCGGAGCAAGCTGAGAGTAAAGGCCTGAAAAACATTCATGAGATTCTTGATCGACTTAAGCATATTCTCAGTCTTTGAGGCTCAATTATTTACTGGTGAAAAATGACTGATAATGAATATGTAAAAAATAGTGTTTTGCTTGTGGATGACAATGATGTCAGCCGTACCATTGTGGCCCAGAGATTAGAAAAGCAAGGCTACCGGGTCGAAACTGCAGTTAGTGGCTCAGAAGCCCTTTTCCTTTGTGAACTCTATGCCTTTGATTTGATTCTTCTCGATGTAATGATGGATGATATGGATGGCTATGAAGTGGCTAAGCATATCAAGGAAAATCCGGACCTTTCCGGTATTCCCATAGTATTTCTGACCGGAAGGGATGATGATGAGTCAATTCAACAGGCTTTTGCCATCGGCGCTGTTGATTATATTAAAAAACCCTTTCGAATGCATGAGCTGCTGGCAAGAGTGAAAACCCATATACAGCTTCGCTCTACCATTAATCTCCTGAATAGTGAAATTAAAAAGAGAAACCTGATTGAAACGCAACTGAACCGATCACTGGAAGAGCTGAGATTTACACAAGAAGAACTGATTCGTTTGGAAAGAATGAACACTGCCCTGGCTATGGGTACAACAGCAAATCATGAGCTTAATCAGCCCCTTATGGCTCTAAAAGGCTTTCTTGATCTTCTTTTTGGAATCCTTGACCCAATATTGGTGGAAGATGAGCATAAGGCTATATTAAATCAGGTTCAGGTGGCTATGGATCGGATTCATAGTATTCTAAAAAAATATCGGGAAACTGCAGAGATTGAACTTTCTACCTATCATGAGGCCGAAAAAATGGTCGTCTGGAAAGAAAGTGATAAGAAAAAGGGAAAATAGGTCAAAGCATTATTCTCCTGATTTCCCATTTTTGATGTCGATTTTATTATCATCATTTCTCTTTTCGTGCAGCTCTGTTTCCATTCCTCAATATGACGCCCGCTACCTTGTGTATAATCCCTATCTGCAGCTTGCTGAACCCTATACCGGCCAGATTGAAAGAGCCTATCCCTGGGGTATTGATGCCTACCGAATTGCCTTTAAAGATGGTTTGAAACATGGAAAATGGCAGCGCTGGTCTCCCATAGGAAGGCTAATTGAGTCTATGGAATATTCTGATGGCCTTCTCAATGGCGAATCAAAGAGCTGGTATGCCTCTGGTCAACTGGCATCTATAGGCTACTGGAAGCAAGGAAAAAGACACGGTTCTTTCAGTGATTACTCAAAAAATGGACTTTTATTGGAAGAACGAAGATATCATCAAGATCAGCCAGATGGGATATGGTTGAGCTGGCATTCCAATGGAAAGCTAAAATATAGAATTGAGTATCGTTTTGGAAAAAGACACGGACAATGGATAAGTTATTTTGATAATGGCATAGTACAAAGAAGCGGTGAATATATAGAGAATGAACGCTTTGGGAAATGGTCTTTTTATTATACGGATGCTAAGCTGGAGAAGGTATTGAATTATCAGCACAATAGACTTCATGGCCCTTTTTTTGAATATTTCCAAAATGGACAGCAAAAGAATCGGGGTTTTTTTCATAATGGGTTAAAACACGGAATCTGGTATAGTTTTTTCCCCGATGGAATAATGATGATGCAGGCGGAATATTTCTTTGATTTACCCCATGGAAATTGGACAGAGTGGTATCCTGCTGGCCAGTGCAAAACGATTCGCTACTATGTGCGGGGAAAACCAGCCGGCGTATGGAAATACTACGATAAAAGCGGAAATCTCAGCTGGCAAACAGATTATGGATATAAAGAAAATGAGCAAAAGATAAATTTGGAACAAATGGAGCATCTTTACGGGATGCAATATCAAAACACGACTAAAGGAATTAGTCACCGGAGGCAAAAGGAATGAAGACTTTTATCAGGCAAGCAAAAAAAGCGACTTTCCCGGTGATGCTTCTTGACACAAGCTTTACAATATTTTTCCGGAATGAAGCTTTCTTCAGTATCAGTGACCAAAATTGGCTGCAGGGTTCACGATATTTTGAGCGCTTGTTCAATGATGACGAAGAACGGATTTCTCTCGAATATAAACAATTTATTCTTGAGAATATTTCGCTGCCTACCCTTATTGTGATCAATGGGAGAGAGCAGCAGGCATTCAAATATCTGCATTATACAGAAGCACTTTACGGGGCGGGTGATCAGCCTGCTGGATATGTGGTTCGTCTGATTCCGTTGGCACAATTGGGTGAGAGCCAGGCAGAATCAAATTTACTGGCCATATTGGGCAAGATTTATGAAGGCGTCTATGTTATTCAAAATAATCATTTTGTCTATCAAAACAGCTCACTTTTCAAGCTTATGGATTACGATTTACAAACAGAGATTACGCCGGATTATCTTTTAGACAAAATTGTGGTGGTAGAAGAGGATAAGCCGCCCTTTACCCTTCGCAGCCGGCTGAATCGAGAGCATAGAATAAATGAGTTTAAAATAAAAACTGGCCAGGATTCGGTTATGGACCTGGAAATTACCGACTTAGATATTGAGTGGAATGGGAAACCGGCAACCTTAGGTATTTTGAGAGACATCACACGTTTTAAACGGCTACAGGAAGAGATTATTCGCCGCGATAAAATCAGTGCTATTGGTAATCTGGCCTCTGGAATAGCACACGATTTTAACAATCTGCTTTCCATAATTCTTGGCAATATCAGTCTTGCTCGAATGTTTGCCGATGAACGATGTTCTGAATTTATCAAATATCTCAGCTTTGCCGAAGAAGGTGTTAATAAAGCACGGGGGCTCACTGAGCAGTTGCTTAGCTATGGAAAGGATGAAACACCAGTTATAGCCGATTATTCGCTGCGGACTATTATTACAGATGCACTGCGTCTGACTTTGAGCGGCACAGTAATTAAGACCGATGTCCAAATTCAAAAGGATCTTTGGCTGGCCAGGATTGACACAAACCAAATTGCCCAGGTTTTTACCAATCTTTTCCTAAATGCCCGGCAAGCAATGCCCAATAATGGCTTGCTTTATATCAGCGCTGAAAATGTTTCCATTTCGGACGGCAATGAGATGCTTCTTGCACCTGGTCCGCATATAAAAGTCATCGTCAGCGACACTGGCAAGCATATTCCCGACTATTTAGTTGATCGGATTTTTGAGCCTTTTGTATCTACGGTACTTAATGGGGTAGGGATGGGGCTCAGTATTGTACAGAAAATAATTCAAAAACACAAAGGTCATATCAGCGCCAGCCTGGAGGAAGGAATTGGCACCAGGTTTACAATCTATCTGCCAGCCCGAAATCAGGCAGATTCACTAACTGTCAAAGAGCAGGATCATCTCAAACAGGTGTTGGTGCTCGATGATGTGATGGAAGTGAGGCTGGTTATAGAGAAGATTTTAGAGCGAATTGGCATTAAAACAGTAGGCAGGGGCAGTGCGCAGGAGGCAATTCAGATTTATCAGGATCATTGTTTTCGCGGCGAGCCATTTGATCTTGTAATTATTGACCTTACTTTGCCTGGCGATATGGATGGTGTTGAGGTTTTGGGCCGCTTGAAGGAGATAAATGAAAATATTTATGCCATTGCCATTAGTGGCTTTACCGATAATCCCGTCATCCATCATCCTGAAAAATATGGATTTAAAAACAGTCTGAAAAAGCCCTTTGACTATGAGATGGTTTTAAAAGTCGTTCGGGAAGGTATTCGCTAAAGAAGCTACTCAAAGTGCTCAAAGCGAATTTCTGTTGTATAGTAACTGACATTTTGTCCCGAAATTGGTACAATACAGTGAAAGCTTGCTGTTTCTCCTGGCATTATTGCGCTCATTGAGTAAATGCCGCTAAGATAAAATATCTCTGAACCGATGACAAAAGCGCTGTCAACCGCAATCTTTTCTGTTTGATCATTATATAAATGGAAAAGAATTCGTGCGAAATCCGCGCGTCTCGCACCAATATTATAAATTTTTCCCGTGTATTCCTTCCGGTTAGGGAAAGTTTTTTCTTCGATGGCGCCGTGAAGGCTTAGAATTGGATTTCCTAAATCTATCTCTTCAATAGAGCTGACCTGACTACGGGCAATGGTAATCTCACCAATTTGTGTCTGAAGGACAAGCTGATTGAGATTTTCTGAAAGTATCGAGCCATTGACAATTGTGCCGTTTCTTAAAAGTATGCGGTGAGTCATTAGCGGCACTTTTACCATCTTTTTTATCTCTTCACGAATGATTGGGAGATTGACTTGCTGCTTATAAATTGTGATTTCTTCCCGCAATTGATGGAGATCCTGGCGAAGCTTCTGAATATCGTCACTTTTATCTGAAAATGCAGTGGATTCTCTTGGGCGAATAAAGGCTTCCTGGGCCGGCGCGCCAAGCTGTGCGGCAAGCATGGTTGCAGCAATGATGGACAAAAGCAGAATGAATTGCGCTCTTTTCATTTTTGGCCTCCACTTCTCTTCATCTGGTCTTGCAGGGCAGCTATCTCCATCATTTGCCGCAATTCCCGATTCCCGCTCTTGCTAACTGCGTCTGAAACAGCTTCACAAAAATAGTATTGACCGGTTTCGTAAGTTTTAATTATTAAAAATTCAAGTACATCTCGATTATCAAATTTGATTAACGCGCTGAGGGCTTCTTCTCTGAGTTGATAGGGGAAGCTTAAATTTTCGTAGATAAATTGGAGCGAAGGAATTATGGCAGGATTGCCATAGTTGCCAAGTGCTTCTGTGATAGCCGCCATCATTTTGTTTTCTTTTGCTTTATTTCGTTGGAGAAACTCAAGCAGCGCTAAAAGTATCTTTTCATCGGAACCAGTTTCTAAAACATTAAAAGCAAAATCTCGAATCATTAGTTCCTGTTTGGGGTCGCCTAATAATTTTGTCAGCACATCAGCAATTCTAGGATCATTTTTCTCACTGAGGAGCAAAAGGGCTGTTTCTCTGACCCGGATATTTTTTTTAGGATCATTCACAATGTTTATCAGAAGTGGGATGACGGCCTGGTCATCAAATTTGCCAAGTAGGCGGCTTATATTTTCATCCACCACATTGAGGTTGCTGCGGGTGTATTCATAGACTTCAATCATCTGGGTAATCTGAGCGGCGCCACTGGATTCATATATGGCTCCCAGCATACTGTTTTGAAGCTGAAAGCTTTGGTCCATATATGCTTTATACATTTTTAAGGCAAGCGGCGTCCAGCTTACTGCTTTTTGGGCGGCTATCTCATCGCTAAGTGTTTGCAGTATATCGGGTTCTGGGACTTTTTGATCGCTGGCATACTTTAGCAGTGCGGCCCGGGCTTGA
Organism: Fidelibacterota bacterium; assembly: GCA_011049095.1. Classification (GTDB taxonomy): domain Bacteria; phylum Fidelibacterota; class Fidelibacteria; order Fidelibacterales; family DSDE01; genus DSDE01. Next base: position 1,257 of record DSDE01000350.1, on the reverse strand, counting down.
GCATCACCTGAGCGCACCATATAGCGAAGAGCTGCTTTTCGCACTGTTGGTGGTGTTCCTTCTGTATCAAGAAACGCAAGTGATAGATTGTTGATAGCTTCAGTTTTTCCTTCAAGATAGAGATTGTAGTATTTTGCTGCCTCTTTCTCGGTGCTGATTTGAGATGTGCCGCATCCTGTTAATAGAAGCGCCGAAAAAAAGATCCAAAGGATTGTCTTATTTTTCATTTCTGCCTGCCCCTTTCGAGGGATTGATATTTTTTATCAATTGGACGACTGCTGAATGTGCTGGCCATAAATTCCATCTGCCGCAGATAAACATTTTTTGTTTCACCGGGAGCCCAGATTGTCAAATCAATGAAATAGACTCTGTCTGTAACGCCATCATAAAAGTAAAATGATGAGAAAGGTCCGCCCATTGCTTTTTCTGGGTGTGACCACAAGCCTCGGATATTATGTACGATTTTTCCCTCCCAGTCCACCGTCCGGCTTGTGACAAACTTTTTTTCAATAGTTGTATTATCCATAAGCCTTCGACCGATCCAGTAGCGGGTTTGCCAGGCCCACTCTTGGCTGAGTACTGATTTGAATCCACCTTCTTGCCAGAATATGGTAATCCAGCGGTTTGGATTTCCCTTTCCCAAATGGACCACCTGTTGTTTTGGGTCTTCTACGAGAATGATATAATTATTTTGAAGTCGCAGAGAAAATCCATATTTATTCATCAGGTGTTTTGCAATCTCCGTTTCTTCTGCCTTATAATATATCTGCTCCATCATTCGATTCTCAAAAGCTTCTTCCAGTAGCTCCGGCAGCTTTTCTCCATCATCAGAGAGTATATGTTCCTGCATATCTTCTGCTGTAGGTGTAACATAAATAGTGAAAAATTGCCTTTTGGCAATGTGATCAGGACTAGGGAAAAGGTACTGTTCTTTGTTTTTGACCAGCTCTAAGCCATTGGCGGGCAAAAGGCTGCGGACATAGACGCTTACCGGATCATTTTTGTCCAGCGTGGCCATCAGCAAAATATTTTTAGAATAGCGATAGGCCTTAAATTGATTCAATTCAATATGTTTTAGTGCATATAGTTTTTCAAATTGTGGCGTGCGGATTTCAGTTTCTACTAAATTGCGTAAACTGCCTGAGACCAATGACCATAATGTATCCGGCGCGATGGTCATAATCAGCTCATCACGGCCAGTGGCAAGTTTTTTATAGTCCCCACATCCTTGAATAAATAGAAAACTCAGAATTAAGG
>DSDE01000075.1 GCA_011049095.1 Fidelibacterota bacterium | reverse complement strand
CTCCATATACAGCATCGTGGGTATGGATTCCACAAACTTTTTCCCAGACGGAATGAGCCGTCTGGCCAATCGGGATTTGGCTGATCTGATGCATACTCAGATCATAAATGACCTTAGGGCACTCTGGAATCCGATGTGGAAGCAGCGGGATTTGCGGCACGGAAGATATCATGAAGCAATGCGGCCCAATGTTCCCTCTGCTCTGCTGGAGCTTCTCTCCCACCAAAATTTCAGCGATATGCGCTATGCTTTGGACCCTCGCTTTCGCTTTGATGTTAGCCGCGCCATTTATAAATCAATGCTGCGCTTTGTTGCCAATCAGCATCAGATACCTTATGTGGTGCAGCCGCTGCCTGTCAGCCATTTCCAAAGCGAAATCCTGCCTGATGGCCAAATCCGTCTTGCCTGGCAAGCAGTAGATGACCCTCTGGAACCCAGCGCATCCCCCCATTCCTTCATCGTTTATACTCGGCGGGAAAGTCAAGGCTTTGACCAGGGACAAATCACCAATGCTAAGAGCATCACACTTGAAGCGCCAGAACCTAACGTTATCTATTCATACAAAGTCACTGCTGTAAATGATGGCGGAGAAAGCTTTCCATCAGAAATTCTCTCCATTTGCCGCACTGCCAATGACATGAGTCCTGTTTTAATAATCAATGCTTTTGACCGTGTATCCGGTCCGGCATTTATTGATACTGATAATTTTCGTGGTTTTATGGGTATTCACGATGAAGGGGTCCCCTATATCAATGATCTTGGCTATGTGGGGCAGCAATTTGACTTCGCTGCAAAATCGCCTTTTGTCACCAATGATGCGCCGGGACATGGCGCCAGTTTTGCGGATGAAGAGTGCAGTATCATTCCCGGCAATACCTTTGACTTTCCTTATATTCATGGAAAAGCCATCCGGAATGCTGGTTATGCCTTCGTCAGTGTCAGTGATGAAGCCGTTGAAAATGGCCAGATAGACCTCAAACAATACAAAGTGATTGATTTTATCGCCGGAGAAGAAAAACGTACTAGCACCCGCTATCGTGGAATGGACTTTATTCCCGATTCCCGCTATGAAATTTTTTCTCCACTAATGCAAAATAAGCTCAGTACTTATCTCCAAGATGGGGGACATCTCTTCCTCAGCGGCGCCTATCTGGCTACAGACCCCTTTCTAAATAGCGAAAAAGACAGTCCAGAGCAGCAATTTGTCCGTGATTGGCTCAAATATGATCTGGTGGCCCATCATGCCAATCGTTCAGGAGAAAGCTACAGCACCGGGGCGGCAATTTTTGCTCAGCGGGGCGCTACCTTTCATTTTAATACAAAACGAGACCCAAAAATCTACACCGTGGAAGCGCCAGATGCCCTGCGTCCCCTTGGCGAAAACAGCAAAGTTTTCCTGCGCTATGGCGATAATCATTACAGTGCGGGAGTTTGTCATTCCGAAAAATACCGGGTTGTTGCGATAGGATATCCCTTTGAAACTATTCTGGATTCGGAATCGAGAGATTTGATGATGGCCAATATTCTGAGCTTTTTCCTGCCTAAATAAAAGAAAATACAAAACCCATAAGCCTGCTGGCGGAAAATGCTTTTCCCAGAAGAGCTATTGTTTAAAATCTTGTAGTAATGAGACTAAAAAATGAAAAACTTTGTTGATTGTAGAAATTTGAAGCTTTTCGTCTGGAGAATGGGGGTGCTTGATAGTGGGGCCGATGGAAACCATATCCATACCAGCATATTTACTGCCGATGATACCACATTCAAGACCGGCATGAATAACCTCAACCGCAGGATCTTTATCAAATAGACTTCGATAGATTTTTTTGCTTCTTTCTAAAAGTGGACTATGCCAGTCAGGCGCCCAAACCGGGTAGCTGTGAATATGTTCAGTGGTAAAACCGGCAAGCCTTGCCAGCGCTTCCATACGAGATACCAGCTCTGATAAAGCACCAGAATTGAGACTCCGTTGGCTGGTGAGCGTTTCGGCATTTTGTTGATTTACACGTACCCTGGCAAAATTGACTGAGGTTTCCACTACGCCAGGGAGTGTATCGGAGAGATAAATCACACCATGGGGCAAAACCAGCAAAAAATTGATAATATGCAGGGTTTGCGGGTAATCAATGCTTTTTTCTGAATGCGCTGTTTCCCTAAATCTAATTTGAATATTTTTTTCTAAAGTCTGAAATTCCAGCGCCAGCTCTTTTTGAAAGCGACTGGTAATATCCTTTAGTATCTCTTCATCTTTTCGGTGAAAGGCAATTGCTGCACTGGACTCACGGGGAATGGCATTATGGGCTGTGCCTCCGTTGGCAGAGATGAGCCGAATTTCACAGCGGTTGGCAAACTGATGAAGCAGACGAACGAGAAGCCGGTTGGCGTTGGCACGTCTTTCAATAATATCAATGCCGCTATGCCCGCCAAGAAGCCCCTTAATACTGATTTCTGCAGCCAGATAATCATTAGGTGTAGCTGATGGGTATTGTTTCTGCTTAAAAAGTGTAGCCTTACCGCCAGCACAGCCGATGGTAAATACTCCTTCATCCTCACTATCAATATTGATAAGCGTGCGGCCAGTCACAAAGCCGGGCTGCAACGAATTTGCCCCCATCAGCCCCGTTTCTTCATCAACAGTAAAAAGCAGCTCCAATGGCGGATGGAAAATTGTCTCGTCTTCAGCCAAAGCCAAAGCCATCGCGATAGCAATCCCGTTATCAGCGCCCAGAGTCGTTCCTTTTGCCTTGAGCCAGTCACCTTCCTGATAACTTTGGATAGCATCCTTGCTGAAATCATGCACTGTATCGCTATTTTTTTCACAAACCATATCCATATGTCCCTGAAGAATGATGCCAGGGGCTCCCTGGTATCCACCTTTTGCAGGCACCCGAATAACGATATTATTTACATCATCTTTTGCACATTCAAGCTTATGACATTTTGCCCAATGGAGAAGCCACTCGGCAATTCTTTCCTCTTTTTTACTGCACCGTGGTATTCGATTAAGCTCATTAAAAATTTCCAGAATCCGTTGGGTTTTGTTTATTAATTCCACATCAATTGCCCTAAATTTATTATTAGTTCCAGTTTCTTTGTCACTCGAGAATTTACGCTTTTATAATATAACATAAAAGCCATAAGATCATTTTATTATTGGTAATTAACCCTATTAATGTCATTCCACAATTTTCTTAAAAATGATTATATCGAGGATATTTAATCTTCCATCTTGATTTAAATCTGCCATAAGGAAACAGGCAGGATCAAGTTTTGTGAAGCGTAAAATATGCCTCATCAATAACTCATAATCTGCCTCGTCAGTGATTCCATCCCCGTTAATATCCCCAGGCGGCAGCTCCGCCTTCTCAATCCAACCTATGGAAAAATCATCAAAAATATAACCTGGAGAATTGATATTGCGATCACTGCTGAGTGAAAAGCGAAATTGAACTGAAGCGCCTTGCAATGCTTCATCGAGAAGAAGGACTTGAGGCAGCCAACCGTAGCTTTTGCCTGACCAGCCAAATTCTCCAAGGGCTTGCATAGCTCGGCCACTGCCTGCTGTCATAGAGGGCAACGCCATCTTTTGCCAGCTTACGCCATCATCGATTGACATAGCAAGCTGCGCCCAATCTTTTTCCTCTTCAATATCCCACTGGGCAAAAAAAGTGATTAGCGGAAGACCGCTGTCAGGTATCGTGATTGCCGGAGAATTCAATACGCTAATACGACTATCCTGATAATTTGCATTGGGACTGTCATCGTAGCCATGGCTGCTATTGTATCCGGTATTTCCAATAAGCCAGTGGCCGCTCCAGGGAGAAAGTCCCGATTCTGCATCATAAGTCTGCACGATAATTGGTTCTCCGGGAATGAGGGAAAAATGCCGGCTTAAAATCAAATCTTCATACTCAAGAAGAATTTCCACAATAATTTCCTGCCCGATAAGATTTTGATTATTCACCAGAAGCTTGGTTTTGAAAGAATTTTCAGACCTGGGCGCGAGATAGGCAATATCTATCTTTTCCGGAAAAAATGCGAGCTCTGAATGGGGTGAGCTGAATCGAATCACAGCGCCTCCCTTCGGCGAATCAAGACCACTGTTTTCCAAAGTGACAGAAAGTTCCGTCGTATCGCCAATAGTCAAAAATGACCCCGACGCTAAAAATAATCGTTTAAAAGCAATATTTGCTCCGGCAATGGAAATAAAATAGAGATTGGGTTCCAGGTTTTCTTCTGCCAGCGGCTCTATACGGCTTGTGGCAGGCCAAAAGCCATCACTATAGCTGCCAATTTCTCCTGTAAATGCAAAAATCCCCTTGCTGCCATAGATCCAGTCGTCACTGCCGCCATTGGTGGGGTATAGATTATGGCTGGGCTGTGCAGTATATCCATTCATCGACTCAATAGTTTCGGCAATCATCTGGAAAATCTCCAAATCAGCAAGGGGCATCTGAGCGCTGCTGCTATATCCAAAAGGGTAAAGCATCAGATTGCCGTAGCTATGATAATTCATAGCATTTACAAAATTCCGACTCTCAATAAACTGGCGCAGATAATCGGTCTCCGGCTCACTGAATGCCGAGAGCCCGCGATAGGTCTGTTCGCAGGGATTGCCGCTGCTGCCGTTATTGTTAAAAGCCCATTTATACCCATAATTGCGATTTAAGTCCGTACCCATCTCGGTTCCTGTGCAGCCATTGGATTTGCGATTTTTTCGGTGCATTCCGCCACCATTGGGAGCAATATTTTGATTATAGACATAGCCATCGGGATTTAATACTGGCACAATCCAGATTTCCCGATAATCCACAAGATGTTTTATTTTAGAATTATGGGGATATTCTGCTGCGATATAATCCATCAGATAAATCAGCGTCATCAGGCTTTGTGGCTCACGAGCATGATGCAGACCGGTAAAGAGAATTTCCGGCTCATTTTCATCAATATCGGGATTGTCACTGATTTTGATTGCCCAAATCTGCCTACCTTCAACACTGGTTCCGATAGACATTTTTTCACTAAAAATATGGGGAAAATCACTCCGATACTGGTCTAGTAAATCTACCGTTTCAGCGAAAGTAAAATTGCCACCCATCGAGCCACTGGCAAAATCATCTTTCGCCGGCGTTGTCAGGCGGGATGCATAAAAGGAAGACATATCATACTGTATGAGTTCAAAAACATACTTTTCATCTTCCAGCCAGCGAATTTCATTTTCAGAAAGAATCAACCGCATTCGATTTTCTGTAAGCATCTCAGCGCCTTCCAGGGCGATGCCGCTTTCCAATAATCTTGTAAGCCCCTCTAGTGACAACGCATCAATTTCAATGGTATGATAAAGCGGCTCAGCGCCATCTATAACAGACACAAGGAGATACATGGCTGCTAATATAGCAAAAAAACGTTTCATAGTTTTATCTCCAGAATAATCAATAAAGGGAGGCTGTCTTCATCAGCAAATCACTGATATCCATACTTGAAAAGTGCGAATTGAAATACAGCACATTACCCGTTTTATCAATCAGCACAAGGGCCGGGGCCTTATTAAAGGCGCTGATATCGGCCATTCCAAAAAGTTCGCTGGCAGCGCCAAATTTATCTAGTAAAACAGGTACCGCAAGTCTGTGATTATTTTGAAATGACCGAATCTCATCTGGGTTTTCATCTACCGCGACAAGGAAAGCGCGAAATTTGCTTTTGTTGAGCCGCTGCAATTCGGATAGAAGCAGTGGCATCCAGTCATTCAATTGGCTATCACTTGTTCGAAAGAAAATCAACACAAGATTGACCCTTGGTTCTTCAGGCTTTAAAATTCGGGGCTCTCCGACAAAATCCCGGGAAAAAACCATTTCGTTTTCCAATGTGCGGAACATCACTGAAGGCGCTTCGCTCCCTTCGGATACAGCGACTAATGAGGCAGGGCTCAGCAAGGCCATAATCACTAATACGCTCCACATATTTCTTTTTATTTTTTTCACAGATATATCCTAAGCAAGTTCAGTGAGCTTTTCAAGTGCTTTTTCAAACGAGTAAAAACTCACTTTTCGGCACTTTTTTTGATTTAAACTGCGGTTCATTGTATAAGTTACTAAAAGACAGATGGTCTGCCGGCTTCGACCCGAAGATACAGACCATCTAGGATTAATTATCAGACTTCACTTGCTTCATCAGGCTTCCGTGACAACACATAAAGTGTGACAATCATCACACCCAATAGAATAAAGGTAGCAAAATAGTATTGTGAGTGTGCGTATTCGATGAGATCATTGAAGCGTCCGATAAGCAGAGAGATACGGCCCATAACGGCAAAACCAAAGCTGGCGCCAAAGCTAACCATCAGAAAGTAGATACCAATGCGGGAAACCGTACCAAAGACACCCTTATGTTCCATTGAGAAAAAGAAATAGAAAAGCCCCGACAAAACGCCAACGATAATGACCAGGGTATTAAAGATATTTCCTAAATTACCAAAGAAGCTAAGCTCAGGCAGCCATTCGATAGGGAGTATCGTGCCATACATCTGAGCCAGTACATTGGAATTCATATAGCCATACATTCTCAAGCCGGCTGCGAGTCCCACGACATAGGCCAGCGACCACCGGCTCAGCCAGCCAATGGATGGGATCAGACGAAACAACATAAATACACCCAAGATAAAGGGGAAAATGTAGGTCAGGTTTTGGGTCTGATCACCAGGAATACCGATTATTGTGCCATCTTCACTGATAGGAAAGATTGAACGGCTCAGAAAATGGAGTCCATGGTAAAGTTTATACCAAGCCACATTGAAGCCTTCCAGGCTGCTGTATTCTGCAGCCGGCCACAACCTTCCAAAGAGATTGGGAACAATCTGATTCCAGAAGGCCAACGTTCCCCAGTATGCAGCACTGACACCAACAAAGATATGCTCTGCCATTTTGTAAAAAGGATTATCCTTATAGAGATAGCTAAAGATCGAGAGCGTCAAAAAAGCTGCGATCCATCCACCAAGTATATTTACTGACATCTTGCTCTCCTCCTAATATTTCTGTTCTTTTTTGCGTTTAATGTAATAAGCGGTATTGCCAAGGATGATAAAAAGCACTATCACCAGGTGGGCAATAGACTGTGCATCCATGAAACGAGTGGCGTCCCCTGGCATATCGAAGTGGCCATGCTCTATAATCAGACCTTCATATTCAGCGGCAGCAGGCATACCGGCAATAATGCCCTGCATCTGCCCTGCTTGCACATAAGGCAATACTTCATTTACCTGAATTGATGTGGTGCCGCTGCTGAAAGGAATCTGCAGCGGATCAGCAGCATATTGAACCCATTCCACCGAGCCAGGATATCCGGCAGAAAGGCTGAAGATAAAATCAATATCAGCAACTGTTTCCACGCCGCGCATAATAGGGATACTTGACAAGGGCAGTCCTTGTGTATCAATGGTATAAACCGATTCAAAGCCACGGGTTATGCCCTTGATAATAGCCTCATTACCAGGCCGGTAACCAAGATTTACATAATCAACACCATATTTTAGGTCATATTCGAGCTCAGCTACCTGGTGAATCACTTCCTGAGCCATAAAAAGGCCATCAGGCCAAAGGCACATAATTATCACCGGATGTCCTTTATGGAAAAGGTGTCTGAGGATTGCAAAAGCCATTGGGTGAATTTCCGGTTTAGTAGAGGGCCCATATTCAAAAGAGACTAGGACCTTTCCTCCATCGGGGATGGCTTCAACAGCATCATAAACGTCAATCGTGGTTTTTGTCGCTTTCACCGGCAATCCAAAGGGAAAGAGCAACGGCAAGAGGACGACCATACCGATAATGAGGAAGATGACTCTGCGGTCCACATTACCCATTTTTTCTAAAAAATTATACATCTTATTTCTCCCCCATAAATGATTTTTCGATGCCTAAGATCACTCTCAGGGAAGTGCCTACCACTCCCAAGCCAATGCCCATCATAATTGCTCTGGCTCCGGCGGCATTGGGATACTGATAAATCCACTCCTGGATTTCAGCAAGATGCAAATACTCCAGCCAGCCGACACTGCCAAGGGGAACTCTCCCCATCATCAGGAGAATACCGGCAGCCAGCAGGATCGTTGCCTCCAGATTGCGGATACGAAATGCACGATAGGATGCAGATGCCACAAAGAATGCAAGCAGAGCAAACATCGTGGCCGAAAGGGGTGTGAATATATAGTGGAAAATCCAGCTAAAATAGGTGCCCTGAGCCTGCAGGTGGCTTCCCCAGGCAAGCTCGCGGCATTCCACTGTCGCGCCGGCATCACGCAGACGCTCTGCCATCACCTTCACCGATTTTTTAGTATAGAAATTCTTTTGAATCGTTTTTACTTCACCATCTAAGGTGCCAAACATCAGCTCGGCTGCGGCAGGTGTGATATTTATCTCATCACCAATTATGGCAAAAACTGCAGTGCGATTTTCACCTATATCCTGCATCACCACATAATTTCCACCTTTAATTAGGAAACCCATTGTCAGGGTGAGAAAAAATCCCAAAATGGCAGCCAAACTGTATATCCAGCCCTTTTTGCGAGCCACAACTTTTTTACCCTGGAGTTTTAGCAGATTAAGTGCGCCGAGAATCATAGCAAAACTGGCGATAATATCATACCATTGAGTTGTGTGAACTTCAAGATTCCCAAAAGGTTCATGAGGAATAAACCATGAGATGAGAGTAATGAAGCCCACCAGAAATACAATAGCAATTGGTACGTAACGTTTTAGTATCATAATTTACCTTTCACATTGCCTTAAAAAGTTCACGAAATGCACTAAAGCCAAAAGTCTCAAGCACAACACCCAGCCCGATGAGAATCATTATTCCTGCTTTTGCGATATCTTGTCCTTTGATAGAGCCGATAAGCTTTGGGTCTTTGCCCAGATAAGCGCTTGCGGCAAAAAATTCTTCGCCAATGAGGGTATAGTCGCAGGCAGTAATAAAAAACGGCAATTGAGCCGGTGAACCTGTTCCCGCAATCTGAATAGCACCGATACTGTTGCCGGTTTCTGCCAAAATCAAAGATTCTGCAAAAAATCTTCCCTGATAGAAGGTGGCAGCCGGTTTTTCCCTGAGCATAATACCATCTACTCCGGCGGCAAATGCAAATTGGTCGTCGGTAAGGTAATGCACCATATCCTGGTGGAAAAGGTCGGGGCGTCCCTCACTGAGATAGCTTTCCCTGACAATTTCCCGGCTGGCTTCCATCACCAGGGAACGGCTCACTGGCACATTCAGACCTGTTTCATAGCGGGCTGTCATTTTGGAAACGTGACCAAGAATAATGACGCCGGCAATTGTCTCTACCTGGTCTAAATCCATAATGCCCGGCACATAGAGCACCGATTTCCCCATTTCAGTAGCTCGGCCAACCGCTTCTTCAAAAGCATTCAAACCGGCAATGGGGCGAAGATAAATCTCTTTTGCTTTTTTTGCGCTCTCGATATAATAGAGAATCAATCCAGATACAAAGAGCAGCATGATAAAAATACCAGTTCGATAGGGATTAAACCATTTCGCTCCTGTTTCAACCGCTTCCGATTCACTTTGCAAAATCACATTCCCTTCAGCATCAAGGGCAGTCCAGCGAAATTGAATGGGGATATAATTTTCCACGGCGACAGTCATCCTGCCCTCTTTTGAAAGCTCTAAAGGAAGAACGCTTTTCTCTGCTTTCCAGGTGGCCTCCTCAGCGGTTTTGCTCTCCAGCAAATAACTGGCAGCGCCTCCATCTAAGACCAATGTAAGCAATACTTTACGCCCCTCTACTTCTTCGGCGACAGCTTCTGCAGTAAATCCTGATTGAGCAACCAGATTCTGGCAGCCAAACAGTAACAGCAGAGCCGACCAAATAAAGGTAGTCCTTTTTATCATCATTTCCTCCATTGAAAAAAGCCTTTTCCTGGCTCTTTTGCTTGCGGTTTCTCCTGATACGTCTTTTTCTCTCCGCTCAGGCGTTCTATTTCCAATAATAATTTTTCTACATTTTCCCGCTTTTCCATAGCCTCTGTGAATTCATAATATTTTTCTCCGGGAAAGAGCATTTCAAGAAAGGGACCAAAAAAATTTAGAAACTGAGCGCCAATAAAGTTCATCGGCTTCATTGTCTCTAAAAAAAAAATGGCTGGCACCTCTAGGCCGCGCTTTACTATTTTTTCGGCAATTGTGCTGATAATGGCCTCGTTACTGCTTATCTCTGTCAACTTAAAGATGCTCCACGAAAAACGAATAGTGAATATGGCTGCAATTCATCGCTAAATATATGACTGATGGGTGGATAAATAATAGTTTTTCTCACTCTATTATCAAATTTTCTGATCTATACTGGTAGCCCCAGGTCCAATTTTCTGT
>DSDE01000145.1 GCA_011049095.1 Fidelibacterota bacterium | reverse complement strand
GAGAAAAGGAACAATCATATTAATGTCAGTATGATACATTCTTTTCCCGACGCTGGTATTTATTTCGTTAAGAGTTTGGACTGATTTCTTCTGAATCGCTTCCTTAAGCTGCTCTTGCCAAAAACTTCGTTCATTTTTAGAAAATAGCTGCAGAAAGCTTATATCGGGGTGTAAAATTCTGATGCCAAATAGCTTGACCAGCTTTTCAAAGCTTATGTTATAGCGTTTAATTTTAAAATCCTGATCTAGTAAAACCACTGCTGAACCACTATTATCCAGCAATAATTTTAATTCCTGCTGCTGTTTTTCAAACCAATGCCGCATCTCTTGCTGGCGATGCTGCGTTTCATATTCCAGTTTTTCGCGCAGCGTACTATTTTCATTAAGCTGATCGGCAAGCTCTCTTTCTAGGCGATGAAAAGCCTTTTTCTGATTTATGTCAAATTGATGCTTTTGTTTAAGCTCATTGTTTAGCTGATCCAATTTTATCTGGAATTCCTGATTATCTAAAAACGATAAAAGAAGCTCCCTGTATGACAATCGGCTGATGACCCAGGCAAAAATGCCAAGAGCAAACAGATTGCTAAAGTGATTATTCTGCAGATTTGTTATTGAGATCGCAGGAACCCCGCTGAGAGCCACGATAATCATACCAAGAATATATAGCAAACTGATGGAAGAACTCAGGGGCAGAGCAATAAACAAAACAATAATTGCAATGCCAAATGGTGAACAGTAAAAACTAATATAGGGGGTAAACCAGTGCAGCAGTGAAACAATGATAGCCAGACTGCTGAAACCGCTGTAAAAGAGAATATAGTGCTTCAATTCCAGCTCTTTGCCGATTTTTGGCAAATCAAAAAATGAAAAGGCCAGGAGAACGATAAAAATGAGACCACAGAAGACTGCTATAATGCCCAAGAGATAAAGCCGGAGTTCAGAGCTAAGCGTTATAGCCTGTGATATGCCATTAAAAAGCAAAAAAAACATATAGACCGAGGCCACTAAGATTGTTGGAAGAATGCGGTGAATCATACGAATTAACAAAAAATCGCGAAATGTAAAGCGATCTTTTGCTTCCGGAATAAAATTATTTATCTGAAACCAGCGACTTATTTTTTTTCCTAGGCCCATAAAACTCAGTGGATTTATAATAATATTATTTTTTCTTTTTCCAGCGATTCAACTTATCTTCGCTGTCACGAACCGTTTTTAGGAATAAGTCGATAGAGAGCGGTTTTAGAAAATAGTCATCAAAACCAGCTTCCCTGCAGGCAGCTAAATCAAATAACGAGCTGTAGCCAGTCATGGCATAAATCAGCTCAATCGGATGATTGCTGCGAATTTTTCGACAGAGTTCTAAACCATTCATACCTGGCATATGTAAATCGAAGAACATAATAGAAATCTTTGTGTTTTCCAAAATCTTCAACGCCTCCTGACCATTTTCGGCGGTAAAAGGCGTATAGCCTGCCTCCTCAGCAGCATATTCAAAAGTAACCCGAATGGATTCTTCGTCATCGACAATTAGTATTTTCTCGCTCAAAGATACCTCCTTCTATTTCTAATATAAAAGTACCATGATTATCAGAGTCGGTCAATCGTTTTCTTTTTGCAAAGCCGCTTTTTCTATAAAAATCAAAGATATAATCCCAAAAAATATGCATAAAAATGCAATCCAGCTTTCCCCGGAGATAAAATCAGGGACAAACCATTGGTAGCCGGTAATAATTGCTTCTCCATTTTTCAATACAATATCTCCATTTGCATCTTTGAGAAAAAGTGCTGTTTTCCAGGGATAGAGAATCATCAGGCTGCCAGCGATAAAGCCTGTCAAAAGAGCAATTGTTTCACTATAAAACCGCTTCATAAGCCAGGAGAGCAGATGAGCAAAACTCAGCAGGCCGATGATTGCACCAAGGGCTACCGGCCCCAAGATATCAATGCGGAGATTATTGATAGCTTCAATGACTATTAATTTATAATTGCCCATCAAAACCAGGATATACGAACCTGAAAGCCCTGGTAAAATCATACTGCAAATGCCGCCAACACCGCAAAAGAAGAGATAGAGGGGATGACTGTTTTCCGATGCAGGATTCATTAACGTGATGGCAGCGGCGACTGAAAGTCCGACAAATAAGGATATGATGGCAGAAAGATTCCATCGAGACACCATTTTCCCAACAAAGTATAGCGAAGCCAGAATCAGTCCAAGGAAAAAAGACCATATATAGGTGGGATAAACAGCAAAGAGAAATTCAAAAAGCCTGGCTATAGAGACAATAGCTAAGCCTGCTCCAAAAAACAGCACAAAGAGGAATTGCAGGTCAGTATGACGGGCAAAAGCAAGAAATTCCCCCTTAATCAGGAGACGAACTGCCTGAATATTAAAGGATTTCAGCGCCTGAATCAGCCTTTCAAAGACACCGGTGATAAGGGCGATGGTTCCACCGGATACACCGGGGATTACATTCGCAATCCCCAGAGCTGCGCCTTTGAGAAAGAGTCCTACCTGTTCACCAAAAATACGCATAATAGTTTTGGGTATTGTCATTTTGTCTCCTGCCAAAAAAAAGTTTCTATGTAAAGTTTAATAAAATCAATCGTATCGGGAATGTGGTGAATATAACTGACGCCATCTTTACGGTATATTGTGGGAATGGGCACCGACAAGACCTTTCCGCCATTCAGCGCAAAACGAAGCAATAATTCCGACTCGAAATGAAAGCCGCTGCGCCAGGGCAGGGATGAATCAAAAGCCTTCAGAGGAATCAACCTAAAACCGCACTGGGAATCAGGGATTGCCTGTCCGCTGCGAATTCGGATCAGCGCGCTGGTGATTCCATTGCTGAGCTTACGATGAAGCGGCATGGTGCGTTTTCGCTGACGGCTGCCAATTATCAGCGCGTCAGGATACTGCCTATGCATCTCCAAAAAATAAGGAATCGCTTCCGGTGTATGCTGTAAGTCGGCATCAAGTGTGATCATAATCTGATATGACAGCTCCCTCAGCGATTTCATTGCCGTCTGCAAAGCCTCTCCCTTTCCTCTGTTTTGAGAATGATGCAAGACCCTATCAGCTAATTCTTCTGCCAATTCTGCTGTTTTATCACTGCTGCCGTCGTTTACCACCCACACAGGCAGGCTGCTTTGCTTTCGGATTCGCCCAATCAATTGCCGCAAAGTCCTTTCTCCATTTAAAACAGGTATGACAATGGCAATTTTTTCTCCCCTATCCATTAGGAAACAGCCTTTCCCTGCCAGAGATCTGCCTCATGCATGTAGCGCTGCATATCCATCACGATTTCGGCGCTTCGTTTACCCCAAATTGGTGCGATGAGATAAGATTTTGGCGTCTCTGTAAAAAAACGTTGAATTACTATTTCAGGCCGCAAATGGCTTATAAACTGCGCCACAAACTGCAGATAGTTTTCATATTCAAAAAGGGGAAAAGGTGTTCGGGCATATAGCTGAGCTAATAAGGTCTTTTCGATTATTTGAAGATGGTGAAGCTTAATCAGTTTCACCGGCAATTTATTGAGGATTTCCGCCTCTTTTAGCATCATCCCTTTGCTTTCTTCCGGCAGACCCAATATCAGATGTCCTGAAAGATTCAAGCCATATGCCGCTGCCTTCTCAATAGATTTTATCGTTGTGGCGCTGCTATGTCTCCGATTCATCCATTCCAAAGAGCGGTCATAAAAAGATTCAATTCCGATTTCCAGATTGAGGTAATGATTTTGAGAAATATCTCGCAGCAATTGCAGCAGCTCATCAGGCAGACAATCAGCACGGGTGGAAATAGCCAGCCCTGCCACCAGAGGATGGTCCAAAGCCTGCCGGTAGAGTTTTTCCAGCTCAGCAAGGGGCTTATAAGTATTTGTATAGCTCTGGAAATAAGCAAGATAGCGTCTGGCCTCAAAACGCTGACTCAAATAGGCGACGCCGGCTTCCAGTTGGCTGCGAATATCAATATCCCCCCGATTATAGGGCGGTGAAAAACTCTCATTATTACAAAAAATACAGCCGCCATAGGCCAGGCTGCCATCACGATTAGGACATGTGAAGCCCCCTTCCAGAGATATGCGCTGCACCGCCTCACCAAATAGGTCTTCCAGGTAATAGCGATAGCTATTATAGCGAAAACCATTTTTGGCATAAGGCAATCGGGGATGGCTGAATTCCTGCTTTTTTCTCACTGCCAAAATATACTTATCTTTTGGGAAATATCCCAAAAGTGCAGGCCAGAATTTTGCTGTTATTTTTTCGAGACATAAACTAAATTATTGGGAAATGAACAGAAGCTGGCCAAGATAATTTGCATTTTCTGAAAAAATAATAAATGGAGTAATATTGATGACAGAAACACGGCGCGAAATCATTCTCAAAGGTTTTGATCCTTTAGCGCTGCTAGGCCCAAACGACGCCAATGTAAAATATATGGGCAATTACTTTTCTGCCCAGATTACGCCCAGGGGAAACAGCATCATCATTAGCGGTGAATATCAGGAGGTGGAGCTGATTCATTCGGTGCTCAATCAGCTAATCCAGCTTCTTGCAAAAAAAAGTTATATTGAGAAAGCCGATATAAAAACTATTATCGCCATCTCAACAGACTGCGACCCGGAAAAGGCTGGCGCGCCTGAGCAGAGCATCATCCTCTTCACGCGCAATGGCATAATCAAACCCCGAACAGCAGGACAAGAAGAATATTACCAAATCTGTTTGAAGAATGACATAGTTTTTGCGATAGGGCCAGCCGGCACAGGGAAAAGCTACCAGGCAGTGGCAATGGCAGTGGCAGCGCTAAAAAATCGTGAAGTGACCCGCATTGTCCTTACCCGCCCTGCCGTAGAAGCCGGTGAAAGGCTGGGATTTCTTCCCGGCGATCTCAAAGAAAAAGTTGATCCTTATCTGGCGCCACTCTACGATGCGCTAAAGGATATGATTTCTCCGGAAAAACTCAAAGTCTATTTTGAGCAGCGAATCATTGAAATTATTCCCCTGGCCTATATGCGGGGACGAACGCTAAACAGCGCCTACCTGATTTTAGATGAAGCCCAAAATACCACCGCATTGCAGATGAAGATGTTCCTAACCAGAATTGGAGTTAATAGCAGAGCCATCATTACCGGAGATATAACTCAAATTGATTTAGGCGCAAAGGAAAAGAGCGGGCTCATCGAAGCAATGGAAATACTTCAGGGCATTGAGGGCGTTGGCTTTGCAAAACTTTCAGATCAAGATGTGGTTCGCCATCGTCTCGTGAAAGAGATTATAAAAGCTTATGCTCAGAAAAACGGAGAGTTAAGAAACAGTAGGTAGTGGAAAAGCACAAAAAAAGCAGCATATTCCATAATTTCTTTTTGAGTTTCTCACTTATACATCAAAAGCAGAGCTTCATTAGCTGATTGAAAGCTCGACTTATGTCTTAAAAGCCGGATAATAGTTAGCGGTGAGCGCCTTGAAAATCCAGAGACAGCAACAGGTGAGTATTGGAGTGAAATAGTGAGAACCAATAGGAACTGAGCCGTCTGTTTTGACTTCTGAAAAGGGCAAGAGCTTTGCGAAGAACTGATGTCCAGCTCTCGGGCTAGTTGCTTCCCCGCCCTGCTCCATAGTCTCGATAGTTCCATTACTCAGAAAACACTCAGCGAATAGGCATTTATTCGCCATTTATCAATGGCTTATGAGCGCTTGGAGTGGTACACTCCCTTGAGAATGCGCAGATTGAGCCAAATAAAACGCCAGAGCTGCACCACATGACCATTTGCTTTCATTCGCCGCCATCTTGTCAAACCCATATTTTTCTCCTAATCAGGCATAAATGAGAATTACAGTCGCTGCCCCACCCATCAGTGGGTCACGCATAGAAGCAATACAGGCGGCAATGGCCTGCTCATGAAAAAGCTTAATATTAAATTTGTCATAAACCGGCCTTAATGGAAAGATTGTCTACTCATCTTTCATATACCCAATGCCGGTACATACCCAGGCCGCCACCAAGCTGGAAAACTCATTGCGATTGATTAATGAAATATCGTGGTCTTTTCCCAGAGCATCACCCAGATAATTGCGGCAGTCTGCCCCGCAAAGCCAGCTCCCAATATGACAATCTTGTTTTCCCTTTAGTAAGTGATTTGTTTTTAATGATTTCCTTCTTGTATCCACAAAAGAAAGCTATATTCCAGAGCTGTCTCCCAAATGCTCTGATATCGGCCTGATGCGCCACCGTGACCTGCCTCCATGTTGGTATAGAGAAAAAGCGGATTTTCATCGGTTTTCAAATCGCGCAGCTTAGCCACCCACTTTGCCGGCTCCCAATACTGCACCTGTGAATCGTGAAGCCCGGCCGTCACCAACATTGCCGGATAGCTCACGGCCTGCACATTGTCATAAGGTGAATAGCTGAGCATATAGTCATAATAGACTTTCTCCTTAGGGTTGCCCCATTCATCAAATTCACTCGTGGTCAAGGGAATGCTCTCGTCCAGCATAGTAGTCACCACATCAACAAAGGGCACCTGGGCCACAACGGCCTTAAAAAGCTCTGGCTGCATATTGATGGCAGCGCCAATTAACAGCCCCCCGGCGCTTCCGCCCATTCCATAAAGCTGTTCACGATTGGTGTATCCTTGAGAAATAAGCCCTTCAGCCACATCAATATAATCAGTGAAGGTATTTTTTTTCTTAAGCAGCTTGCCGTCTTCATACCAGGGCCTTCCCATCATACTGCTACCGCGAATGTGTGCTAGTGCAAAAATGAAACCCCGATTCAAAAGAGACAAGCGGTTGCTGCTGAAATAGGGGTCCATCGTCGAGCCATAAGAGCCATAGGCATAGAGCAGCAGCGGCGCAGCTTTGTCACGTGGCGTATCTTTGTGATAGACGATACTCACTGGTATCTCGTTGCCATCTCTCGCCAGAATAGTAATCCGCTCACTCACGTAATTCTTCTCATCAAAATCGCCAAGCACGCGGGTCTTTTTCATCTCCTTTTGTTCGCGGCTTTGCATATTGTAATCAAAAACCGTCATCGGTGTAGTCATACTCGTATAAACATAGCGCAAGATTTCGGTCGTGAATTCAGGATTATAGCCCAAATAGACCGCATAGGCGGCATCAGGAAAGCTGATACTGTGAGGTTCCTGGCCATCCCATGGTATAATTCGAATATTGAGCAGACCCTGTACCCGTTCATGGATTAGCAGATATTTCTCAAAAATGTCAAAACCCTCAATCATCGAATCTTCCCGATGCGGCACAATATCTTGCCAATAGATTTTGCCCGGTGTGCTTACCGCCGTTTTCACCAGACGAAAATTCACAGCATTCCAGTTTGTGAGAATGTAAAAATTTTCACCAAAATGCTGCACACTGTATTCAATACCTCTTTCACGGGGATGGACGGTTTGAAATTCACCCATTGGCTCATCTGCTTTGAGAAACTGATATTCGGTGGTCAAAGTGCTGCTGGAAGCAATGAAAATCATCTCATCAGACTTACTGCGATAAACATAAGCGCTGAATGTGGGATCACTTTCGTGCCAAATCATTTGGTGACTCTCGGGCTGACCCAAAACATAGCGCCAGACCTGGTGGGGCCGCAGTGTACTGTCTTTGGTCGTATAGAAAACAGTTTGATTATCGCTGCTCCAAGCCATCAGACCCGTGGTATTAGGGATCATATCAGCCAGAAATTCTCCGGTATTTAGATTAAGAAAGCGCAGTGTATAGATCCGGCGGCTCAATGTATCTTCAGCAAAAGCCAAAAGCTGATTATCAGGACTAACCTGCAAACCGGTGGCATGGTAATAAGCATAAGCTTTAGCTAAGTCATTTTCATCAAGGAGTATTTCCGGATCGGCATCAAGACTTCCTTTTTTCCGCAGATAGACTGGATATTCATCTCCCTCACGATACATCGAAAAGTAATAGTAGCCATTTTTCAAATAGGGAACCGATTCATCTGTGGGGTCTAATCGCGCCACCATCTCGTCATAAAGCGATTGTTTTAAGTCATTAACAGGAGCCAGTCGCTTTTCCAGATAGGCGTTTTCAGCCTCCAGGTAAGCGATTACCTCAGGGTTTTCCCGCTGATTCAGCCAGTAATAGGGGTCGATACGCTGATGACCATGGATTTCTAATACTGTATCCCGCATTGCTGCATCAGGCGTCCGCTCGGAAATTGGCCTAAGCTTATCTTCCACCACTGCTTTTTGGCAGCTAAAGCTCATTAGTAATGCTACAAAAATTAGGCTAAACAAAAGTTGCTTTTGCATCTCTCTCATTTTTTCTCCTTTAGTTGAGTCTTTATGTTTAATAGTTTACATTTTCAATCGCTCTAGCAAAACAACTTTTTTTCCTTTTTGGGGAAAAGCAGCGATATGAGCGCCACCATTGCAAATGCAGCCACAAAAGAGCTCAATCGCTCTGTGACTGTATTTTCCAAGATGGGAATAGACTTCCAGATAATAGTCGTCAAGGCGCCAGTTAGCATTCCGGCCAAAGCGCCAGCGGCTGAAGTCCGCTTCCAGTAGATCATCATAATCAGTACAGGACCAAAACTAGCTCCCAAACCGCTCCAGGCATAGCTCACCATCGAGAATACCAGTTCACTGCTGCTCCAGGCCAGTAAAAATGCCACCACTCCAGCCGAAAATGCTGCAAGCCGGCTAAATAAAAGTAGATTCTCAGGGCTCAGCTCTTTGTGTTTTAAAATTTTGTGATAAAAATCTTCAGTTAAAGTGGCAGTTGTAACAATTAGCTGAGAATCGGCTGTGCTCATCATAGCGGCAATGGCGCCCGAAATAAGCATTCCGGCAATCCAGCCCGGCATCAATGCTGTCGCCATGTATGGCATCAACTGCTCCGGATCTGGAAAAAGTCCGCTGCCATATAATTTCAGCCCGACAATTCCCAGAAAGAATGCACCAAAAAAGGCAGGGATAGCCCAGGTGAAAGCAATGATACGGCTCTTTCGTATTCCATCACTATCTTTAATTGCCATATAGCGAGCTAATAAATGGGGTTGACCACTATAACCGAAGCCCCAGCTCAAGCCACCGACAACCGCAAGAACTGCCCAGATACCACTTTTCCCTCCGGTTAGCGAAAAAACCGAATCGGGAATACTGTGAAGCTCAGAAACCGACAACTGTTGAATCTCTATAAAGCCCGCAATAGGTAAGATCACCAGCGTGGCAAACATAATCACTGCCTGAATCATATCAGTCCACACCACGGCAAAAAAGCCGCCCAGGAGTGTATAAAAAACGATGATTCCAGCGCCGATGACCATTCCGGTGACCTGATCAAGCCCAAATGTCACATTCAAGACCTTTCCAGCGCCATTAAATTGTGCCGCCACATAAAAAGTAAAGAAAAAGGTGATGATGACCGATGCGCTGATTCGCAGAAGATTCTTCTCATCATCAAAATGGCTGGCAATCAAATCCGGAAGCGTCAAAGACTGATAGCGCCCCGAGAGTTCCCGCAGCGGTTTGGCTATAAATATCCACGATAAGATGATACCAGAAAGACAACCCAGCACAGTCCAGATTTCCAGAAATCCTAAAGCCAGAGCTGCACCGGGAAGCCCAAGAAGAAGCCAGGCTGACTCGCCGCTGGCCCGCTCCGACAATGCAATTGCCCAGCTTCCCAATTTTCGGTCAGCCAAAATATAGTCGCTATGCGTGCGGTTTTGTCGGTAGGCCAGCAAGCCAATCACTAAAACCACCAACAAATAAAGGATGAGTCCAATCAAAACAGTACTCACTTGACCAATCTCCCTACTATTTCCATTCTTTGAAGTTTAAGCATTTGGAAGCTTTTGTGCAAGCTCACATTTTCTATTTTTTTGACAGCGATTCTATTTTTTCTTTACTCTATATTCAGTAAATTGAAAAGTGGAGGAGAAAATGGAAAAAAGGTTAGTTCGCTCAAAGAATGACAAAATGTTAGGCGGTGTTTTAGCAGGCATTGCTGAATATCTAGGGTGGGATATAACTGTTATCAGGGTTACCTATGCTATCATCACTTTTTTATCAGCCAGTTTTCCAGGCACCTTAATATATATCATACTGTGGATTGTAATGCCAGAGGAATAAATTAATTGTTCTAAAATTTTGCTGGCTTTCAAAAATCTGTTTAATTTCGTTAGCAAATCGCTTTGTGATTAATCGAAAATTCGCGTCCGCATCCTCTATAGCGCTAAATAATGGAAAATAGAATCTTTTAACAAAATGAATCAAAACCACTGCTGTCCTAAATAATCTAGAAAGCTGATTACAATACTTTATTTACAGTATCTTGAAAACTGAGATTTGAGGATTCTCGGTTTAATCCCCCAAAATCTCATTTACTGCATCTATCCTTTTCTTCTTAATTTGGCTTGATCCGTCAGGGGACGGACAGGTACAAAAG
>DSDE01000060.1 GCA_011049095.1 Fidelibacterota bacterium | reverse complement strand
GTTCCTGTATTGAAAAAGTTTTCCGTCCAGGCAGATTTAATTTTTGACTACTGCTTGGACTTTCCTTGAGAATAGCCAAAATATTCGCTAAGTTTCAAACCGAAATGAATAGGAGGAAATTATGCCAACACTGCTGATTGTGGTGCCAATCGCCTCGTTGCTGGCCTTGATTACAGCTTATGGAATCGCCCGCTGGATCAATGAGCAGAATCGCGGTACTGAGCAAATGATTACTATCGCCGGTTATATTCGGGAAGGTGCGATAGCCTACCTAAAACAGCAATACAAGACATCAGGAATCTTTTTTCTGATTCTTTTTGCTATATTGCTTTTTATCGCTTATGGCTTACATGCCCTTTCAGTCTATGTGCCTTATGCCTTTCTCACGGGTGTCTTTTTCAGCGGTCTTAGCGGCTTTATCGGGATGCTGACTTCGACAAACACATCAAGCCGTACGACGCACGCTGCCCGAAAATCTCTTAATGAAGCCCTGCGTCTCTCCTTTCGCGGCGGTTCGGTGATGGGTCTTGTGGTGGTTGGTCTGGGACTCCTGGATATTATCATCTGGTTTTATTTTCTAAACTATGTTGTCGATATTCCAAATCTAAATGAAAAACTGCATCTTATAACCACCACTATGCTGAGTTTTGGATTTGGCGCCAGCAGTCAGGCGCTTTTTGCCCGCGTGGGTGGCGGTATTTTTACAAAAGCTGCAGATATGGGAGCCGATTTAGTAGGCAAGGTAGAGGCTGGCATTCCTGAGGATGACCCCAGAAATCCTGCAGTTATTGCCGATAATGTGGGTGATAATGTCGGCGATGTGGCCGGTATGGGAGCAGACCTTTATGAATCTTTTGTGGGCAGTATTTTAGGAACGGCTGCCTTAGCCGTCAGTGCGGGCTATGGGCTGAATGGCGTGCTTTTACCGATGATTATTGGCTCAGTTGGGACTTTAGCATCTATAATTGGTGTTTTTACAGTTCACACATCAGAAAATGTGGACCAACGAAAATTGCTGAGCTCAATCAATCGTGGAATTAATATCACAAGTATTCTAACCCTTGTTATCACGTTATTGGTTATTAAAATGCTGATGCCAGAAGCGCTCTGGATGCTTTATATCCCTATCCTGGCCGGTATTCTGGTGGGCGTTGCTGTCGGCTATGCCACTGATTATTATACAAATGCAGCATATCCTCCGGTACACAGGATTGTGTCACAAGCCAAAACCGGACATGCAACAGTTGTGACAGCAGGGTTTTCTGTGGGAATGATTTCTGTTACTCCGTCTATCGTCTTTATTATTATGGGTACGCTTTTCGCTTATATCGTGGGAGGTGGTATGGAGGATATTTCCAAAGGTCTCTATGCCGTGGGTCTTGCCGCTGTGGGTATGCTCTCTACGCTGGGCATAAACCTGGCAACCGATGCTTTTGGCCCCATTGCTGATAATGCCGGCGGTATTGCAGAAATGGCAGAACTTCCAAGCGAAACAAGGGTTCGGACCGATGCTTTAGATGAACTTGGCAATAGTACAGCTGCGAGAGGCAAAGGCCTCTCCATCGGCGCTGCCGCAATGACAGCCGTGACTCTGATTGCAGCATTCATTGAAGAGATTAGAGCCGCAATGATACATAGCGGTACGACGACGATAGATATCACGGTCTCGGGAATTATGGCCAAAACCGTTAATATTACCGATGCTTCTGTTACAGAAATTCTTCTTTATATGCAGAGTTCGCTTCTGGATATTCGCTTTATTTCCGGACTTTTTATCGGAGCTATAATTATTAGCTCATTTGGCAGCAAGACCATTGAAGCGGTCAGTGAGGCCGCTGGAGAAATGATTGACGAAGTGCGCCGTCAGTTTCGGGAAATACCAGGTGTGATGACCGGTGAAACCACACCAGATTATGCCAGTTGTGTGCGCATCTCCACACTTGCCGCCCAGAAAAAAATGGTTAATCCGGCTCTGATTGTCATTTTAACCCCAATTTTTACCGGCTTATTACTGGGGCCGGTGGCTGTCATTGGCTTGCTTCTCGGCAATCTTGTTGTGGGATTTCTTTTTGCAGTATTTATGGCCAACGCTGGCGGAGCCTGGGATAATGCCAAGAAGTTCATCGAGCGTTCAAAATCAGAACTGAAATTTACCATCCAGGGTGGTGTGAGAGACGTAAGTAAACGCGGCTTATGGCCTTTCTTTTTGACACGTAATATGAGCCGCTTTCTCTTTGAGAAAGTTAATCTAAATCCCCAAGCCTTTAGTATTGATGAAGAAGTGAGCGAAGCGATGGGTGATATTATCGAATACACGGAAAACAATTATCTCAAAAAGGACCTTTCTGTAGAACGTATCGCTCTGAATCTCACCCCCGGTCAAAAACTGCGCACTGACGATAAAAACTTGAATGAACTTTACGCCCGAATGAACAGTAGCGATCAGTTTATGTATAAACAGTATTTGAAACTTTTGGGAGAAGATCGCTATTTTCTACTGAAAATGAAAGAAATCCAGGCACAATTCAGCACCATTCTCAATAGCTACGGAGCCGCCGTCACCGGTGATACCGTAGGCGATCCACTGAAAGACACTAGCGGCCCCAGCCTTAATATTGCCATCAAGCTCTCTACAATGGTAAGTATTGTTACTATCGGTCTGGTGATTCGCTTCAACCTTATGGATTGGCTTTTTAAATAAAATTAGCACTAAAAAAAAGCCCCTGAAAAATTGGGGCTTTTTTATATTATTGAAATACTCAGGCTCGCTTAAACCACACATTCATTGATTCGATACGTCCGCTGATATTTGTGTTTTGAATCAGGCAGCCACCATATCGATAGCCATTTCTGGAGAATGTGATGTTCATGCCGGGAGACGCAGCTCTGGCAATAGTATAAAATAGCTTCATTCCCGCTTCACGCATCTCGATTTCCATCTTATTAAGCAAAAATGAAGCAGTGCCCTTACCGCGGTAATCAAAATGAGTGGCAAAATCAGTCATTTCGACGGCCTGGGCATCTTTATAAATTTCACAGGAAGCAAGCGCAATTAATATACCATCCTGATAAATTCCAAAATAGCGATGGTTTTCCCGCATTGTCTGCTGCAGATAGTCCGGATCATATATTGGAAAGGGGTAGCTGGGAAAAACAAGCTTATAAAGCTGAGCCATCGCTTCTGTATGCTCATCTGAAAGCTCTAGCAGACACTCAAAGGGAGACTCTGGCAGTTTTTTTGAAGCAGATTGCCTTTTCACCAGGGCAAGATCAAGATTTTTCTTTATCTCTTCAGCTTCTGGGTCTATTTCTCTTTCCGGACGGAGAAATTTTGACATAAACATCATATTTTCTCGGCCCTGATAATATTCGGGAATCATCGCCTCTACCCGATAACCCATTGCTTGTATATCACTGAAGAAAGTACTCGGTACCTTCAAAAATATTTTTGAATATTTTTTTTGCCGAGCCAGGTCCTCAAGTTGAGATATCAGCCCCGGGTGATCATCTTGATGATATTTCATCACATAAATCCGATTATTAAACGGACCATGGTGGATAATGCTTTTCCCAAATTTTTCGGCCTGATCATACTGACTCATACGCTCCTCTCCTTTTGTATATCAATGATAATGTAACAAATAAGAATAAAGAAATCAAGATACCAACGGCAGCTGGCTCCAGGTCTCCCAAAAACGGCGCTTTCATCAGTGACAAAGCCACAGTGCTGACACCCCCGCCTATCATCGCCGCCAAAGCACCCTCAGGCCGGCTTTCTTTCCAGAAATATGCGCCCAGTGTTGGAATAAACAGACCGCTGACCATAAAAGAATAAGCCCATAGAATAGCATCTAAAACCATCTGGAAATTTGACGCAATGAGGACAGCAATGGCGCCAAGGATAAGTGTTAATATCTGGCTAATTCGCACTTCAGAAGCAAAAGAAAGGCTCTTTTTCCTCAGGGGCTGTATCAGGTCTGTAAGGAAATTTCCCGAAGATGCCATCAGACAAGAATCTGCCGTGCTCATAATGGCGCTGAAATAGGATGCGATAACAATACCGGTGATACCAGCGGGGAGAATATCCCGAATCAGCATCGGTACGCCCATTTCCGCATCAATTCCGGCAAAAAGCACTCTGGAAATCATCCCAAGCAGCACTCCGGTAAAAGCCATTATTGGGTACTCAAAGAGCCCTGCTAAAAACCAGGCTCGCCGGGCAGTTCTTTCATCTTTTGCAGCATATATTCGCTGGTAAAGGGTCATACCCACAAACCAAATTGGAATGATCGTTATCATCCAGTTAAAAATAGTTGTTGCTTTGATTGCCAAAATGTCAAAATGACTATCCGGCAAAGCAGCTTTCATCGCTGACCAGCCGCCTACGGCATCTAAGCCAAATGGAATAGCCAGAAATATTAATCCCATCAATAGAATAATCCACTGAATTGTATCAGTATAAATCACTGCTTTCAGGCCGCCAAGCGCCGTGTAAACAATGATTATTAAACCAATGAGAATTGTAGAAAAAAGCATCGGCGACAGACCCAAAACTGTGTCTGCTATGATGGTTCCTGTCATCAGTTTCGCGCCGGCCAAAATCTGAGCACCCGTGAAGCCCAGATAACCTAAACCGGATATAACACCAGCTACTGCTGCGGTTTCTTTACCATATCGAAATTTTAAAAATTGAGGAAATGTGAGAAACTGATGTTTGCTGTCCAGCTTTTTGATTTTGGGAATAATTAATACAGCCACCAGCCAGGCGCCTAAAAGCCCTGTAAAAAGAAGCCACGAGCCAGAAAGCCCCATCAGATAACCAAGCCCTCCCAAACCAATTGAGAATCCGCCTCCCACATCTGTGGCAACAATCGAGAGTCCGATATGACCGGCAGAGAGTTTTCTGCCACCGACATAAAAATCATCAATATTCCGGTTGCGCAGAAAAAAGTAGATTCCAATGCCAATAAGCCCAACCATATAAATCAGGAAAACAATATAATCAATCCAGGTCATAATCAATCGTCCCGGCGATCAAATCGCTCATTGTCACGGGGAATTAGTGTAATTGTTTCATCGTAATCGGAAAGGAGCTTCTCGATACCGACAGCCTGGTATTCCGGCGCCTCTTCAAGGGAAAGCTGCAAATCGCAATCCGTGCAATTTCGGTCACAAAATACCGGTTCATAGCTGTCAGGCTCCTGATAGCTTGTGATCACACCCTCATAATTTCTCAATATCACCTTATTGGTTCCCCAACTGATAATATAATTAGGCATAATGGGAATTTTTCCGCCGCCTCCCGGTGCATCCACAACGAAAGTTGGTATGGCAAAGCCACTTGTGTGCCCGATGAGGCTCTCCATAATTTCTATTCCTTTGCTGATGGGAGTGCGAAAGTGACTCAATCCTTCAGAAAGATCACATTGATATAGATAGTAGGGTCGAACACGGTTTTTGACAAGATCGTGCATCAGGCGGCGCATAATTCGCGGACAATCATTCACGCCTGCCAGGAGGACCGTCTGGTTTCCCAAGGGAAAACCAGCATCCGCAAGCATCGCTAAAGCCTCGCGCGCTGAAGCTGTAATTTCTCTGGGATGGTTAAAGTGGGTGTTTATCCATAAAGGCTGATGTTTTTTAAGAATTTTTACTAAATTTTCTGTAATTCGATAAGGCAATACAACCGGCATTCGCGTTCCAACCCGAATGACCTCGACATGTTCGATTGTACGTAATTCGCCAAGAATCCAGTCTAAATAATTATCTGACAACATAAAGGGATCGCCGCCGCTAAGCAAAACATCCCTGACAGCAGGGGTTTTTCTGATATAATCAATCCCCTCCAGAATCTGCTCGCGATGGGGTATGGAATCTTTGTCTCCAACTTTTCTTTTGCGGGTACAATGCCGGCAATACATTGAACAGATATTACTGATATGGAAAAGCACTCGATCAGGATAGCGATGGGTAATACCCGAGACGGGGCTATCCTTATCCTCATGAAGCGGGTCTGCCATATCATGCGCACTGTGTATAAGCTCCTGACTGTTAGGAAAACTTTGTTTAAAGACTGGATCATTAACATAATCATTTACATTAATCAGGGAGAGATAATAGGGCGTCACTGACAAGGGAAATTTTTCCAGTGTTTCCTTCAGGCTTGCTCTTTCCTCTTCTGCAAACTGAATTCCAAGAATTTTTTCAAAGGTATCTATATTCCTGATTGAATTTTTAATCTGCCACCTCCAGTCCCGCCACTTTAAAAGGCTTGGCTTCTCCTCGATACGGCCTGCAAGTTGCTGTTGCTTAACATTATAGATATCCATCTTTTTCTCCTCAATTTTCATGTCAACTATGACATTCTTGGCTCTGGAAACGGCTATTCCATTTCCATCTTATCGCATCTTTATACAAAAAAAAAACAAAAAAATCAAGTTATGCGGCCAATCTCTTCAAGTTGCCATCGCTATTATATTGATATTATTACATTTACAAATCTGAATAAATTGTATATATAAAAAGCTAGGGCGCCATATATCAGGTTCTCATTTTTTATTAAACCTTTTTGTAAAAGATTACATCAATACAGCCATTAGGATTCCTGCCCCTACAGCGCTCCCAATAACCCCTGCAACATTGGGGCCCATGGCATGCATCAGCAGAAAATTGGATTTGTCATATTGTGTTCCCACATGCTGCACAACCCTTGCGGAATCAGGCACGGCGCTGACTCCGGCAGCTCCGATGAGGGGATTGATTTTATTTCCCTCTTTGAGAAAAAGATTCATCACTTTGGCAAAAATAACACCGCCGGCAGTAGCAACCATAAATGAAACCGCACCGAGGGCAAAAATCATTATGCTATCCTTTGTGAGGAAGGTCGTAGCCTGAGTCGAAGCGCCAACAGTAAGTCCCAGAAGAATCGTGACAGTATCAACAATTGCATTCCGCGCCGTATTTGCAAGACGCTCCGTTACCCCGCTCTCTTTTAACAAATTCCCAAAGAAAAGCATTCCCAAAAGAGGAAGCGCTCCCGGAGAAATAAAAGCAGTCAAGATAAGCCCAAGTATGGGAAAAAGTACTTTTTCACTTTTTTTGACAGCTCTTACCGGCTTCATCCGTATTAATCGCTCATCTTTTGTCGTGAGAAGCTTCATAATCGGCGGCTGTATGACAGGCACCAGCGCCATATAAGAATACGCGGCAATGGCAATGGCTCCCATTAAGTGAGGAGCAAGCTTAGAGCTGAGAAAAATAGCAGTAGGCCCATCTGCACCACCGATAATACCAATGGCACCCGCTTCCATTGGTGTAAAACCCAAATAAGAGGCGCCTAAAAAAGTGGCAAAAATACCAACCTGAGCAGCAGCACCCAGTAGTACTAATTTGGGATTTGAGAGCAGCGCGCTGAAATCGGTCATCGCGCCAATCCCGAGAAAAATCAGCGGCGGATAAATTCCCTTCATCACACCATAATAGAGATAATTGAGAACAGAGCCATCCTCATAGATACCGAGCTGCAAGCCCACACCCTCCATAAATGGTATATTTCCGACGATGATGCCAAATCCAATGGGAACTAAAAGCAACGGTTCGTAGTTTTTTGCCACTCCGAGATAGATACATACACCGCCGACAGCAAGCATTAGAATATGTCCCCAGGTAACATTGGCAAAACCGCTGTATCTTAAAAAATCAAAAAAGATATCCATCAGGCCTCCATAGTGATAATGACATCATTTTCCAATACAGAATCGCCAATTTTGACGTCGATTGCCTTTACGACTCCATCCACCGAAGCCAATATGTTATTCTCCATTTTCATTGCTTCCATTTTTGCTATGATATCGCCTGATTTTACTGTATCGCCAGGCTTAACCAATATGGCAGTGATTAGCCCAGGAATAGGCGCCTTGATAAAGTTTGCGCCAATGCGTGCACCAGGTTTGTGGGTTCGGGTTTGAGCTTTCTCTTCAGAGTATGGGTTTATGCTCTCACGCACCAATCTGGGTGTCTTTTTTTCTTGGTGCATTTCTAAAAGCTCAAGCTCATATTCGATGCCATTGCATTCCACTTTTGCGAAATCTTCGGCCATAGATTTTATTTTCACTTCGTAAGGATTTCCGTTTACTAAAAATTTAAAAATTTTCATCTCTGCGCTCCACTTATTGCCTGGTTGTCCAGGGCAGTGTTCTCATATTATAGATTTTGCTTGACCATGGTGAATAGGTTTTGGCCAGTTTGTTAATGGTTAAAATGGCTTTTTCTTCTTCCTCACGATGAAGTGTAGCCAAATGCAATGCCATCATAATTGCAGTGACGGCTTCCGGGCTTGTACCTCCATTAACTATTTTCACACTTTTCTGACCGATCTTACGCCTCTGTTCTCTAAATTTACGCCGGTAAGCGCCAAGATCTTTCACAATCTTTGTCATCGTCGCAATAAATAGAAATATGCAAAAAAGTGCTATAAGCACCATAAAATAGCCAATAATCGTGATACTAATAATCTTCTTATGATCATCAGTGTTAATAAAAGCGATACAGGGCAGAGCGCTGAAGAGTAAAAGGCTCAATATACGTTTCATAATGACTCCTATAGCGGAATATTGCCATGTTTTTTCATCGGATTGATCTCTTTTTTCATAGAAAGGGCTTCCAGAGCACGAATTACACGAAATCTGGTGTTTCGCGGTTCAATCACATCATCAATATATCCATATCGGGCAGCCACATAAGGATTGGCAAATTTATCACGGTATTCTTTTTCTAAGACTGCCGATTTCTCTAAGCGATCTTCACCCTTCAGTTCTTTGCGAAACAGAATCTCAACTGCGCCTTTCGGACCCATAACTGCAATTTCTGCCGTTGGCCAGGCATAGTTCAAATCGCCGCGAAGATGTTTACTGCTCATTACATCATAAGCTCCGCCATAGGCTTTGCGAATAATGACCGTTACTTTTGGCACTGTAGCCTCAGCAAAGGCATATAGCAGCTTTGCGCCATGGGCGATAATTCCACCATATTCCTGGGCAGTTCCAGGCAAAAAACCGGGCACATCGACCAAGGTGAGAATGGGAATGTTAAAAGCATCACAAAAGCGTACAAAGCGAGCCGCTTTTCTACTTGCATTGATGTCAAGCACACCTGCTAAATAATTGGGTTGATTAGCCACGATGCCAACAGGGCGACCGTTGAAACGAGCAAAACCGGTAATCATATTCATAGCATAATGGCGGGCAACTTCCAGAAATTCGTGCTCATCGACAATAGAATGAATGATATCTTTCATATTATAAGGCTGATTGGCATTATCTGGAATAATCTCGTTTAAATCATCTTCCATCCTCTCGATAGGATCTTTTGTCGGTTTAATCGGCGGTTCTTCCAGATTATTCTGGGGAAGGTAACCAATCAAGAGCCGAACCAGCTTGAGGGCATTCTCTTCGCTTTCAGCGGCAAAATGGGCTACACCTGATTTGCTGGCATGAATCATCGCGCCACCAAGGTCCTCGTCTGTGACGACCTCATTGGTTACGGTTTTGACGACTTTCGGACCGGTGACAAACATATAGCTGGTATTTTTCGTCATAATTACAAAATCCGTCAGTGCAGGAGAATAGACAGCTCCACCGGCGCAAGGTCCCAAAATGGCAGAAATTTGGGGAATGACACCGCTGGCCATCACATTGCGTTGAAAAATTTCTGCATATCCGGCAAGCGAGAGGACGCCTTCCTGAATTCGGGCGCCGCCACTGTCATTCAATCCTATAACCGGTGCGCCTGCTTTCATCGCCATATCCATGATCTTGTTGATCTTATTGGCAAAAGTTTCACTCAGGCTGCCGCCATAAACGGTAAAATCCTGGCTGAAAATAAAAACAGGCCGCCCATCAATGGTACCACGCCCAGTCACTACGCCATCACCGTAATAATGCTCTTTATCCAGACCAAAGTCGGTGGAGCGATGGGTTACATACATATCAAATTCTTCGAAACTATCGTTATCCAGCAAAAGATCAACGCGCTCCCGAGCTGTTAATTTCCCTTTTGCATGCTGCTTCTCAATTCTTTCAGCGCCTCCCCCCTGCCGGGCCAGATGCCGCATTTCAAATAGTTTCTCAACCAAGTCGCTCATAGCCATTTTAAATTCCCTGTCCTTTTTCATTATGGATTTCCGGTTCTTCAATAAATTCTGTTAAGACACCAAAGCTTGACTTGGGATGAAGAAAGCCAATTTTGAAGCCCTCAGCGCCAATTCTGGGTGTCTGGTCTATCAGCCGAATATGCTCTTCGGCTGCTTTTTTTAGTGCCGCTGCACAATCATCTACATTCAAAGCGATGTGGTGCAGACCTGGACCTTTTGTCTCGATAAATTTTGCAATAGGACTTTCAGGGGATGTGGCCTCTAAAAGCTCGATACGGCTTTCACCAAGCTGAAAAAGAGCAACTCTCACTTTTTGTTCTTCTACAGTCTCTTCGCCAAGATAGGGCAAGCCCAAGAAGTCCCGGTAATAAGGAATCTGCTCTGACAGACTGCGAACTGCAATCCCGATGTGCGATAGTTTCTTTATCATAAATCCTCTCTTCATTTGAAGTGCTCGTCCAGCAAAAGTCATTCCGCAATTTTAAACATAGCAGTTTTTATACATAATTTTTCTTCATATTCATCCTAGAATCAAAATATAATCAGAAAAAATGTGCGACTTCATTCTTAAAATTGTAGATTGCATATATATGCGTCTGCTTCCACTGAATCTAAT
>DSDE01000337.1 GCA_011049095.1 Fidelibacterota bacterium | reverse complement strand
TACTTGACATAGTTATAGAATCGGTTTACATTGCGCAGAGTATGAAAAATGAAGCAATTAGCCCTAAAGTAATTTAAAAGGTAAGCTATCAAATATCTGATAAGAGAGTCTATTTGAATATAGAAGAAAAAAAGAACAAACAAAAAGGAGGATGTATGTGGCGTAAAGTGCTACTGCTAACACTTCTTGCGTCGGTTGCTATGTTTGCTGCCGGTGAAAATTCAGAAAAAGCAGCTCGCGAAGCTGTCACGAATTTTCGCATAGCAGATATGGATAATCCAAATCGC
Organism: Fidelibacterota bacterium; assembly: GCA_011049095.1. Lineage (GTDB taxonomy): Bacteria > Fidelibacterota > Fidelibacteria > Fidelibacterales > DSDE01 > DSDE01. Next base: position 10,486 of record DSDE01000337.1, on the reverse strand, counting down.
ACAGAAGTACAACTGAATTCAAAGTACGATTATTCGTACAATATCCCAAATATTACAATAACTGGTGCTGTAGCCAGTGATGTAGTTACTGTTGCTGATACTGCTTCAGTGGGAACTGTAACAATTGATTATAATTGGACTACAGATTATTGGGCGGAAGAAGGGTCGTTTACTGTAACATCGCCTGCTGGTACTGAGCTTACAGTTGGCGCTGGACAGCTATCCGGACACTATACAGTCGAATTAACCGGTTTTACTGGTGAAGATTTGGCGGGTGTGTGGACTTTTACGATTTATGACAGTTATGGTGATGGTGGTCATACACTTTCCGACGCAACATTTAATGTTGATGGTGTAATTGTTGAGCCGATTCTTTTTATTAGTCATCCAGTTATTGATTTGGGTACAATGGATTTGGGAACATCCGCCAATTTTACCTTTTCACTGACAAATTATGGATTAAATGATTTAGTAATTAGTGAAATTGTATCCAGTGACGCTAATCTAACAACTGATTTTGCTGGTGAAGACAGCACAATCATCGCTTTTGAGTCGATGGATGTAGAATTGACTTATACCGCTTCCGAATCTGGAATTTTTGAAGCTGTTTTAACAGTTAGTTCAAACGATCACGTTAGTGATAGTACAATAACTGTTAGCGGTGTTGTGATACCATCTGGTTATGATATGATTGGCTTTGATGGTCCTTCGTTCCCCAATGGCTGGAATACAACCGGCGTCTGGTATCACTCTACAGTTGCATATAGTGGAACCCACTCATATTATGCTAGTTATACCAATACAATGGCTGAGCTTATGACCGGTCGTTTGGATATGAGCGAAGGTGAGCATCTGCTTTCTTTTTGGTGGCGTGAATATGGCGCTGGTAACCCCGACAGCACTATCGTTTCTATGTCCCCTGACGGTGGTGTCACCTGGACGGACCTGGGTGTCGTCGGTGGCGGCAGCAATAATGTGTGGGTGAACGCAGTTTATGATTTAGGTTCACCTGCCAGCGATATGGTTATGCTGAAATGGACCTATATTGGCGATGCCAGTTGGGATGCCTGGATGTTTTATATTGACGAAATCAATTTGGCTCCGGCTTGGATGCCGCCTCTTGGCACCGTTGAAGGCACAGTTACCGAACTTGCCAAAGGCCCGATTGAAGGCGCAACTGTTGCCAATTGGGAAGGTGATGTGGTCGTGATGACCGATGCTGATGGTATGTATTCTATGGACCTTCCGGAAGGTCTGCATACGATTGTTGTATCAGCAGAAGGATATCAGACTGCAAACTATAATGTTCAGGTTGTTGGTAATGATACAATAAGTCAGGATGTCGCATTAGCTACAGTTGGCGGCGTCTATCGTACAGGTTTTGAACCTAATGATGATCTTGGTTATAATGAAGATACGAATACCAATCCCTGGTATCTTGCTCAGGGTATGCAATCCGTTACAGGTATGATTAAACCAACCAGTGGAAATTATATGCTTGGTTTTGGTCCTTATCAGAATGACGACTTCGCCATTTGGGGAAGCAGCTACATTCAGTTGGTTGATTATGCTACAGCCACTATTAAGTTCAAAGCCAACTACGCGATGGAAAACAATTATGATAATTTCTACGTGCTGGCGCACCAACCCGAATATGATGGCGCTGAATGGTGGGTAATGGGTGAGGTTACTGGTTCTTCCAATGGCGAATGGGTAGAAATGGAATTTGATGCTTCCATGTTTACCGGCGCTGGCTGGGGCACCAATGTAGAAATCGGTTTTGCCTTCATCTCTGACTTTAGTGTCGTTAGCGGCTTTGGTGTTGTTATTGACGAAGTCGTTGTCGAAGGAAGTTCCAACCCGATACTGGCTCCTGAAAACCTAACTGCTGTCAGTTTTGTGGATGGACAGGTGCCGCTGAGCTGGGATGCTCCCAAAGCCGGCGAAAAGACCTATGAGCTGAAGAGCCTTAGCTCTCTGAAATATGTTGAAGCCGGTCGCAAAAAAGCTATGCCGGTGCTGGAAACTGTTGAACGTCGTATCAATTTTGATGCGCTCCGTGGATTACTGGGATACAATGTATTCCGTTTTGATGCGGCTCAAGCTTTTGCTCAGGTTGAAAAGCTGGCCTATGTCACAAGCACCGAATATGTCGACGAAGATGTCGTTAATGGAAAACTCTATGAATATACTGTCACCGCTCTCTATGAAGAAGGCGAAAGTATGAATACAAACTGGGCAGAAGCAACTCCGGGTGTTCTCACTGTTGAGCCGGTTGATTATACTCAGGATTTTGAGGATATAACTATTCCAAGACTCCCTGCAAAGTGGAGTGTAGAGACTATGGGTGAAAATGGCTGGGCCACAGGAAATAGTGGCACCGCCTCTAGTGACTGGATGTTTTTTCCGGCACACGGCAACTTTGCATTTATCAATGATGATGCACCAGGGAACGGCGTCAGCAGTTCCAGTATTCTCTGGACCCCGCCACTGGTTGCTAGCGATATTGAGAAACTGCAGTTGAAGTTCAACACCTCAGGTTATGCAGATCCCAGCGTTGAAGCTCATAAACTGCTAATCCGCTATGGCCTTGAAGAAGGTTCTACTGTATTTGCTGAAGTAGCCGATGCGGATGGTGTTTGGGAGCCCAGACTCTATGACCTGACAGACCTTGCTGCCGGCGAAGAATGGTTCCAGATTGGTTTCTTCAATGAAGACCTTGGCGGCTGGGGCTATGGCTGGGCCGTTGATGATGTTGAAATCTCTGAACTGGTAACGGGTTACTTGGCTGGTGTGGTGAAAGATACATCTGACAACACGCTGGCAAATGCTAAAGTTGTCATCGACGGAGCAACAAAGGTTGACCTTTTCACCGATGAAAATGGTGAGTTCCTGGTAGAACTGCCAATTGGAAACTACGATGTAATTGCTCAGGCTTTTACATACTACGGTGATGACACAAATGTTGATGTTTTAGAAGGTGACACTGCATCGGTGGCTTTTGAGCTGGTGAAAATTACTAATCCTCCCAGCAATTTGTCTCTGATTGCATCCCCGAAACAAAAGGCTCATCTGGAATGGAATGCTCCCGCCCCTGCTGGCGAGCTGAGCTACGATGATGGCACAGCCGAATCCTGGTACTGGGTTGGCGGTCCTTCTTCAAACACCCATTTCTTTGCCGTGCTTTTTGACTCTCCGCTGCCAGCTCCTTATACTGTGAGCCACGTAGGTATTCTTGCTCTGGGTGAAGTGCCTGGCGCTTATTTTGAGAATGTCTATGTTGCACCAGACGGGTTAGGCGGGCCCGATTTGGCAAATGCAGTTGCCGTACCCAATGTCCGTTTTAATGGAACATTTGACGATGGCGCTGATTATGTGATGACTGAAATGGCTGCCGTAATGGCAGGCGGCTCTTTCTGGGTACTCACACAGTGGATTGAAGGCGGAGTCAATGGTCCTTTCGTTGGTACCGATACCGGCAGCAACAGCGGTCGCAGCTACTGGTCAAATGATGGAGCCAATACGCTGAATGCTATCCCGATGAATTTCATCATTCGTGCTTATCTTGAAGCCAATGGTGAAGTGGCTGTTGCCAGCAGTACAGACCCCATTGATGCCGAAGCCAGTTTGATTACTGACGGTATCGTTAATGGACCCTCTGTTCCTGTGCCGGCTGCTTTTGAAGTAAATGGTTCCAAAGCTGTTAGCTATAATGTCTATCGCGCAGTGAATAATGGTGATTTTGAATTACTGTCAACCGCCAATATGGAATACTATCTCGATGAAGCTATCGTGATGGATACAACTTACAGCTATTATGTAACAGCAGTTTATCCTGAAGGCGAAACTGCCGGAACCAATACTGCAAGCTATACACCCGTCGCCAAACCATTTATGGCTCTGGATATGCCAGGAATCATGCTATACGAGAGATTCTATGAAGATGATCGTGAATTTACTGAACAATTCACCATCTCGAATGAAGGTCTTGCCAAACTCGGCTTTGATCTGGAATACACCATTGCCGGTGGTAAAAACGATGCAAAAGACATTACTGGCGCTTTCTTTACTGCTCTGGGCGGTGTCTTTGCAGGTGTAAATAACTACGAATTGCCGATTATTCTCCAGAATAATTCACCGGATGCAGAGTGGATTGATACCGCTGCTATCTGGCTGCCAGCAGGTTTTGAAGTCAATATGGCTACAATGCTGATGGTGCCGGGAACTAATCGTGGCTTGAATCTCGTAGCAACTGAAGCAGATACCATTAATGGTGAAGCTTTTACGAAACTGCTGTGGGCTGACCCCAATGGCGGTTTTGGTGAAATCTGGGGCACCGAATGGGCCTATGCCTGGTTGAATATGAACATCGCACCGGGAACCACCGATCTCTATTTTGATTACTGGATCAGTGGTGATGAAGCTGGTAACAGCGATACCGGCGAGCATGATGTCTATGGCACTTATGAATTTAGCCCATCTGAAGTGGCGGTTGAGTTCAGCACTTACGGAGATTCCGTAGATGTGGATGTCGCAAAAGACGTTGTAGCAACTATCACCACAAATGAATATTGGCCTGGCCTCTATGTTGGTGTTGTCACAATTACCAGCAATGATCCCGACCAGCCCGAGCTTGAATTTCCCGTTGGTATTCTCAACTATCCTGCAATGACGACCCTGACTGGTACTATTACTTCAGGTTATGATAACTCACCGGTAGAAGGTGCCCAGGTTGTTGTTGGTGGCGAGCATTCTGCTGTTACCGACGAGAATGGTGTCTATACCATTGAACATATCTTCCTGATGAATGGTTATGGTGATGAGAAAGCCCAGCCATACCACGAATATGATATCGTTGTAATGCATTCAGATTACTATATGGAAGCTCAAGCTAAGAAGATGGTTTATGGTAATGAATATACAATGGATATGGTATTAACGCCGAATGTGCCTGCACCAAGCGGTCTGACTGCAGCGCCCACATTCCGTGAAGCTGTTGAGCTGAACTGGGTTCTCAAGTTTGCTGAGCCGGCCTGGCTACAGTGGGATAGTGGCACGAATGACGATGCGATCGGTCTCACCAATGGTGGTACCTTTGATGTGGCTGCCCACTGGGATGCTGATATGCTCGTTGATTATGTAGGCTTGTCTGTTGCACAGCTTGCCTTCTTCCCCAACGAAACTGCTGAATACATCATTGGTGTATGGGGTGGCGCTGATGGGATGACCCCCATCTACACACTGCCGGTCAATCCAGTCGTTGGTGAATGGAATTATGTTGACCTGCCAGGTGGCCCGATGCTGGAAGCCGGACAAGGCCTCTGGGTTGGCTATACTGTCACTCACGGAGCTGGTGTATATCCTGCCGGTTGTGATGCTGGTCCTGCTGTCGCCGGATATGGCGATCTTATCAAGATGGCTGGTGAAGCTGCATGGGCTCCCCTCTCAGGATATGGCCTCAACTACAACTGGAACATCGCTGTCTATCTTGACGCCAAGAAAGAGGGCAAAGTTGATCTGGTTCAACTGCCTGTTGATATGAATGCAAGCATTGAAAATCTCGAATTTGCTCAGGCTGAAGAAAAGGCTCCTTATGTGAACCGCGTATTCGGAATGCCGAAAGCTGACTTCGTCGGATTCAATGTCTATCGCTCTGCTGATGGTGGCGAATGGGAACTCCTCGGTATGGTTGAAGAAGCTCACCATATGGACCATGAAGTTGTTGATGGTTTCATGTATGAATACTACGTCACCTCTGTCTTCTCTCATGGTGAATCTGAAGGTTCGGAAACTGCTGGAATTTATGTTGATTTCGTCAGTGTCGAAGACCGGATCCCCATGGAGTTCGCAGTTCATCAGAACTATCCGAACCCCTTCAACCCGGTTACTACCATTCAGTTTGACCTGCCGGAAGCAACCGATGTGAACATTACGGTTTACAATATGATGGGTCAGGTGGTCAAGACTCTGGTCAATGGCAATATCGCTGCTGGATATCACAATGTCCAGTGGGATGGCGTCAATGACTTCGGTCAGAAGGTCTCCACCGGTATCTATATCTATCGCGTCATCACTCCAAAACACAATATGACCAAGAAGATGGTCTTCCTCAAATAATCTGAAGATGACATAAAGCTAAAGAGCCCTGGTTCGCCAGGGCTCTTTTTTTTACCTGAGACTTTTCTGAATAATTTGTTGCCTGACTTTATATCGTAGTGTAAAGATGCTTGTTTAACGTATCAGAGCATCAAGTGAGGAGATATAAAAATCACTGGAATAACAAAAAAGGGGTTCTTACAAACCCCTTTTTTGTTATATCCTGTTTAGCAGACTATCATTTAGTCCGTGTAAAGTGCATCTAACTGGTCTGCATAGAGCTGTTCTACAACTTTTCGCTTTACTTTCAGGCTGGGGGTCAGTTCACCGCCTTCAATTGTAAAAGCTTTAGAAACTAAGAAGAATTTTTTAACCTGTTCATAGCGTGCAAATTCAGTTTGCAGGCGATCAATGTCATCTTCAATCAGTTTTTTGATGCGGTCATCTTTAAGGAGCGCTTCATAGTCTTCTGTGAAGAAATTGCCTTCTTTTGCAGTATTTTCAATCACTTCCTGTGAAGGAACCACGGCTGCAACAAGGTAATTGCGGCGGTCGCCAATGACCACAAGCTGATCAATATAGCGGCTTTGTAGCAGCTTATTTTCTATATTCGCCGGTGCGATATTTTTTCCGCCGCTAGTGACAATCAGATTCTTTTTTCGGTCGGTGATTTTGAGGAAACCGTCTTGGTCAATGATGCCAATATCGCCGGTGTGAAACCAGCCATCAGCTTCGATTACTTCAGCCGTAGCATCAGGATTATTCCAATAGCCCTTCATAATGTTTGGCCCGCGAAAGAGAATTTCTCCATCTTCAGCAATCTTCATTTCCACATCAATGATTGTGGGCCCTACATAGCCAAATTTGATATTATCAATGGGATTTACGTTTGTCACCGGTGTGGTTTCCGTGAGGCCAAAGCCCTCCAGGATAAGTATGCCAGATGATGCAAAAAATTCACCGATGGCCTGAGGCAGAGGGGCTCCGCCACTGATGCCAAAGATAAACTCGCCGCCAAAAACCTTGTTTAGCTTGCTGAAAACCAGTTTATTGGCCAGCTTGTATTTTAGTCCAAGCACACCGCCGGGCATTTTTGCTTTTTGGAGATAATTGATGGAGGCTTCTTTTCCCACGCCCATAGCCCAATTGACAATCTTTTTCTTGGCTGGCTTGGCAGTGCGGACGCCCTCCAGTACTTTTGCATAGATTTTCTCATAAAGCCGTGGTACGCTGATAAGGTAATGGGGTTTACAGTCCTGTAGATTTTCCGGCACCTTGAGAATATTTTCAGCATACCAGGTGTCAGAGCCCAGCCAAAATGTGAAATGACTGCCGGCTCGCTCCAGACTGTGACTCAATGGCAGAAAACTTAGCCAGCGTTTCTTGTCCAGGAAATTTACTGTGCTTTGTATTGCCTGAACATTACTGGCGATGTTAAAATGGGTGAGCATGACCCCCTTTGGATTTCCCGTTGTTCCGGAGGTATAGATGAGCGTCCAGATTTCATCTTTTTGCCGCTCCTCACCGATTTCTTCTAGGGTGTAATTTACGCCTTTTTTAAATTCCGCTCCCTTGAGAAGGAGATCATCAAGGGTAAGTATCCATTCATCAGGGTATGAAACGGAATCATAAATAATCATAAACTTCAGTGTGGGCACTTCAGGTTTAATCTGTAAAATCTTTTCGGCTTGCTCTTTACTGCTAACAAAAACTGCTGCAGCGCCGCTGTCATTGAGGATAAATTTCACCTGTTCTGGTAAAAGTGTAGGATAGACTGCTGCGGAAATTATTCCAAAGTGGGCCATTGCATAATCGCTCCAGACCCATTCCGGGCGATTCTCAGACTGGATGCCGATGCGATCGCCGCTTTCAATACCCAGACTGCGCAAGCCCATCGCGATAAGCTCGATTTTATCGCGGGCTTCTCCATAAGTCCACATCTGCCAGTTTCCGTCTTTTTTAATTCGAAATGCTGGTTCATTGCGATATTTTTCCACCGCTTCGGCAAAGAGCACCGGCAGGGTCTCTTTGTACTTTAGTTGATATGCCATTTTCCCTCCTGCATATTTGTTCTTGATAGTTTACATTCAATCATTGCGCTTGGCAAGCACAAAAGGTTTGCATTCGTCACTATCTAAAAAAAAGATAATAACTTATCACCGTTAAGCAATCCAGATTGTCTTGATGTTGACAAATTCTTTGATGCCATAATGGCTCAATTCCCGGCCATAGCCTGATTTTTTGATGCCGCCAAAGGGAAGGCGAGGGTCTGATTTGCTTATGCCATTCACAAAAACCGCTCCCGATTCGATTTGTCTGGCCACTCTTTCTCCACGCGCCAAATCTCTCGTCCATACGCTGCCGCCCAGTCCATAGATACTGCTGTTGGCCACTCGTATGGCCTCTTCTTCATCTTTTACTGAGATGATAGCGCTGACGGGACCAAATGTCTCTTCATGATAAACCGGCATTCCTTCTTTCACATTGGTCAAAACCGTTGGTTCGTAAAAGAAGCCGGCCCCATCCAGACGTTTTCCGCCAGTTAAAAGCACCGCTCCTAATGCAATGGATTTCTGAACCTGTTCGTCCAGCTCTTTTAATAAATCCTCTCGTGCCATTGGTCCCACTTGTGTGTTTTCATCCAGCGGATCACCAATTTTCAGTTTGCTCATTATCATTGCCTGCGCTTCTTCAAATTCTTTCATCCGTGATTCCACAACAATGAAACGTTTTGCCGAAATACAGCTTTGCCCTGTATTTAGCATTCTGGATTGAGCGGAACTGAGAACGCAGTTCGGGATATCGGCATCTTCCAAAACGATAAAAGGATCGCTACCGCCCAGCTCCATCACTGTCTTTTTAATCTCTTCACCAGCAATGGCTGCCACTTTGCTGCCTGCCAGCTCGCTGCCGGTAAGGGTGACGGCTTTGACTCGCTCATCACGAATAACTGCCTCCACCTGACGGCTGCTAATCATTAGAGTCCGAAAGATATCTTTTGGGAATCCTGCCTCGTGAAAAACTGCTTCGATTGCTAAGGCTGAGCCCGGTACATTGAAAGCATGCTTTAAAACGCCGCCATTCCCAGCCATCAGCGCCGGTGCTGCAAAACGAAAAACCTGCCAAAAAGGATAATTCCAGGGCATGACCGCCAACACGACTCCCAATGGTTCAAAAGCGGCAAAACTGCGGCTGGCATCAGAGTTCAGCGGCTCATCGGCCAATATTTTTTTTGCATTTTCTGCATAATAATCACAGACCCAGGCGCTTTTTTCCACCTCAGCGCGGCTCTCTTTAATGGGTTTGCCCATCTCCAAAGTGATAGTCCGGGCATATTCTTCACGGTTTTTTCTCAGCATAGCCGCTGCTTTTTTCATCAGCTCTCCACGAGAGGCAAAACTATTGTATTTCCAGATTTGCTGCGCCTCATCCACCGCATGAAGAATGGCTTTCACCTCTTTAGGACTATGTTCACTATATTGCTTTATCAATTCATTCGTGGCCGGATTAATTGCATCCATTTAATTTCTCCTTCTTTTTCACAATGAGAATATGAGCATTGTTTTACAGCGCGTCAAGTTTTTTCAGCAAAATATTAAAATCGGTAAAACACTGCTGTCCTATAGAATCTGGAAAGCTAAGCAAAGCGCTTTGTTTACATTGTGTTAAAAGATAGATTTTGAGGATTATCAGTTTAATCTCCAAAATTATCATTCACGGCACATATCATTTTTTTCTTAATTTGGCTTGATCTGTCAGGCAATTCAAAAATAGAAAGAGGTCGCCGCTCAGGGGATTTTCTCCCAGCTCCTGCCGAACCAGCACCCGAAGGCCATTGAAGCTTTTTCGCATATCTGTCGCCGCCCGATAGGCATAGACTCGCAGCTTCCCCATTAACTGAAGCATTTACCATTCCAGCTTAAATATTAATCCGCCCGGCAGCGCTATACGGATTTGATGCCCTTGTTCTTCTTTTTCGGGAATAACTGCCACAGGTGTAAAGCCTCGCAGTGCCTGCTGCCGGTATTTTCTCTGCCAATAGCCAAAGGCGCTCAGGGGCAGGCTATGGGCAGTGCAAAAGTCCCGACGCGTCTGATTGCTTTGCGCGTAGGATTTCACCAGCGCGAACATCGTCCGCTGACGTTCTAATCTTGAATTATTTTCCGACATTGCAGCCTCCTTTTTTGACGAAAGCTACAACACCCAAAAACTCATTTCAAGATGCGCCTGACTGAGGACTTACCATTGCCATACCGAAATAAACCATCGCAAATAAAGCAAGTCCGAAGATAAAAATTGTTTTTAGTTCAACCTTATCGGCTAAAATGCCAATTGGAAGGGCAAACAAAGCGTAAATAAGATTGTAAAAAATATAAACTCCGATTACCAT
>DSDE01000204.1 GCA_011049095.1 Fidelibacterota bacterium | reverse complement strand
GATATTTCCAGCGCCAGGCACGCACAAATATGGAAAACACAATTAAGACAACAGTAAAGCCATACCAAAGAGGGCGCACCATCCGAACACTATCAAGAAACAATTGCCACTCGATTTCCCAAAAAGCGTAAACCAGCGCTGCTAACGATATGATCGCGCTGACAAGCTGAAATATCCAGGGTCGTTTTTTCATTGCCGAAAATATAACAATAAGCTACAAGAATAAACATTTTTTTAAAAACCAATAAATTTGTGTCAGGAAAATGCATAAAAGCCTGTAAATCCTTGCTTTTGAATGTGATCTCTCTTATATTTCACTTTGAAAATGCAAAAGGAAGAAAAAATGAATGAAATTGGTACGATCGCAGGTAAGATTTGGGAAACACTAAATACAGAAGGCGAAATGACTGTCTCAAAGCTATTAAAGCTCACTGATGAAAAGCGCGACCTGGTACTGATGGCGCTTGGCTGGCTGGCTCGTGAAGATAAACTGGAAGCCGAAACCCGAAAAAATGCCATCTATTACAGCCTAAAAAAATAATTATTCCCGAAATCTGCAAAAAGGGAGAAGCATGCTTCTCCCTTTTTCTTTATTAGAGTTTTATAAGCTTAATAATAATTATCTCTTATAAAACGTAAGCGGTTTTTATGGACACTATGTTTACAAAATGAAGCTGTCAAAAGTTTTTCCTTTTAGTCTTTCAAAAAGCAAAAACATATTTCTTTCTAAACAATATGAGGCAAAGAGATATTTTATGCTAAACAATTCTATCCTATGAGAAAATCGCGAAAACTTAACACGACCCCAACAGCCAAGATTCAGTGTCTCAGAAAATTCCCCAAATGCTCTCAAACTTTGGATTTGTGAAAAATTATACAAACATCTAATATTATTTTAGATAAAAAGATATTAAATTACTAGGCTTTTTCAAAAGGGGGTATTATTTGATAATCGCAATTGACGGCCCCGCAGGCTCTGGAAAGAGCACAACAGCTAAAGCGGTGGCCCAGAAGCTATCTTTTTGCTATATCGATACAGGCGCAATGTACAGAGCGCTTACTTTAGAAATGATTCGTCGCCAGATTGATGCCAGTGATATCGAGACAATCGCCGGATTAAGCAAAGAGATTGACATCTCTTTTCAAGGCGCATTACCGCAGCAGCGACTAATCCTTAATGGAGAGGATGTCAGTGAAGAAATTCGCAGCCAAAAAGTAGATATGCTGGTCAGCGCTGTCAGCGCCATACCACAAGTCCGAGATGAGATGCTAAAACAGCAGCGACAGATGAGTGAGAAACAAAATGTCGTTTTAGATGGACGTGACATCGGCACGGTTGTATTTCCCAATGCAGACCTCAAGATATTTCTTGTGGCCAATTTGGAAGAAAGAGCACGGCGGCGCTGGTTAGAAATGCGGGATTTAACACCTGGTCTGACAATTGAGGCCGTGAAAGAGATGCTGGCCCACAGAGATAAGCTGGACAGCTCTCGTGAAAGCGCTCCTCTAATGATGGCTGATGATGCCATCAAGCTGGATACAACAGCGCTGACAATAGCAGAGCAAACGGAAAAAATCATTTTATATATCATGGAAAACAAAAAAATAAAAAAAGGAGAAAGAATGACTGACGGTGTCAACGAAACTTTAACCTCAAACCCTCGCAAATCTGTCAGCGAGACCTATAAAAATGGGACAGACGGCCTTGAGAATATCCGCATTATAAAAGTCGGTGACATACTCGAAAATGAAGCGGAAATAAGCGCCGATGAAAATCTGATGGATATGTATTCAAAAACCCTAAACCGCTTCAACGCTGAAGATTGTGTCACGGGACACGTCATCAGGGTCGGAGACAGGGAAGTGGTTGTGGATGTCGGCCTGAAATCCGAAGGCATTATCCCAATTGATGAATTTGGCGCCCGCCTTCCAGAAATTGGCTCCGAAATTGAAGTCTATATTGACAAAATGGAAGACGACCATGGTCAGCTCATTTTATCCAAAAGAAAAGCTGATTTTCTCAAAGCATGGGAAAAAATCCGCAATGACTACAGCAATAATAAAACAGTTGAAGGATACATCGTCAAACGTATCAAAGGCGGAATGGTGGTGGACCTCTATGGTGTTGAAGGGTTTTTACCAGGAAGCCAGATTGATGTGCGACCCATTACCGATTTTGATTCTTACGTAGGCAAGACAATGCCCTTCAAGATCGTAAAGCTAAATGAAGTGCGGAAAAACATCGTTGTCAGTCACAAAGAAATCATTGAAGAGCAAAATAAAGAAGACCGGGAAAAACTCCTGAGCCAGATTAAAGTAAAGCAAGTGATTCCGGGACGAGTGAAAAACATCACCGATTTCGGCGCTTTTATTGACCTGGGCGGCTTAGACGGCCTCCTTCACATTACTGATATGTCCTGGGGAAAAATCAATCATCCGTCTGAAATGCTTAACATTGACCAGGTTGTCGATGTGATGATTATTGATTATGATATTGAAAAACAGCGGGTCAGCCTGGGTATGAAACAACTGACACCCAATCCTTGGGATAATATCGAAGAACGCTATCCAAAAGATGCCGTCGTCAAAGGAAAAGTCGTCAGTATTACCAATTATGGGCTTTTTGTTGAGCTTGAGAAAGGCGTAGAAGGTCTGATTCATATCAGTGAGCTGAGCTGGACACAAAACATTAAGCATCCTTCCGAAGTTTATCGTCTTGGCTCTACAGTAGAAGCCAAAGTTCTGTCTGTTGATATGCAGGAGCGGAAAATTTCCCTTGGCGTGAAGCAGCTCCTGCCGGACCCCTGGACAGATATTCTCAAACGTTACCCAATCGGTTCACAGGTTAAAGGCACCGTTAGGACAATCAAACAGTATGGCGCTTTTGTTGAGCTGGAAACAGGCATTGATGGGCTGGTACATATCAGTGACCTTAGCTGGACACAGAAAATTCGTCACCCCAAAGATATGCTCCATACCGGAGACGAAGTTAATGTAGCGGTACTGGACATCAATACCGGTGAGCGGAAGATTTCCCTTGGCCTCAAACAGTTGGAAGATGACCCGTGGTTAGCAATGCGGGAAAAATATAAACCTGGCTCGATGGCCAAAGGAACTGTCATCAAGGTTTTAGACAAGGGGGTTATCATTAAGCTGCCTGAAGAAAATTTTGAGGCAATCGTACCACTTCACGAAGTAAGCAAACGTGACCGGAAAAATTATATTCGCAATATCAGGCCTGGTTCAGAGATCGAGCTGCGCGTTGATGATATCAATGATGAAGAGCGAAAAGTTATTCTCACACGCGATGACCTGCTTTTGAATGAAGAAGAAAAGGAGATTGCTAAGGTTATCGCCAGCCAGGAAATCGCTTCTCAAAAGATTGAGGGGCTGGAAGGCCTTAGGGCTCAACTCTCTTCAGATGAGCAAAACAAAGAACCCGAAGAAGAGGAAGAAGCCTGAGCAAGCTTTTCAGCTTTTTCATAATAAATAAAAAAGGGCGCTATAAGCGCCCTTTTTTATTACCAAATAATAGTTTAAAGCAGAGCTGTCGCTAGGTCTTGGACTTTATCGGTTTTTTCCCAGCAAAATTCAGGTCTTCCAAAATGACCATAGGCTGCTGTGGATTTAAAGATTGGTCTTCGCAATTGCAAATAATCTATTATTCCCGTGGGTGTGAGGGGAAATATATCCAGCACTGCTTTTTTGAGTTTAGATTCCGCAACTCTACCAGTGCCAAAGGTATCAATCATTATAGAAATGGGCTCAGCAACACCAATTGCATAAGCAAGCTGTACCTCAACACGGTCACATAATTGGGCTGCCACAATATTCTTGGCAATATAGCGTGCCATATATGCTCCGCTTCGGTCAACTTTCGTGGCATCTTTGCCACTGAAAGCGCCTCCGCCATGGCGTCCCATCCCGCCATAGGTATCCACAATTATTTTTCTCCCTGTGAGACCTGCATCGCCATCGGGGCCGCCAATTTCAAATTTGCCCGTCTCATTGACTTTAATCAGTGTCTTTTCATCAAAAAGCCCAGTAGGTTCCAAGACGGGCCGTATCAGTTTTTCTAAAATAGTTTGTTTAATCTCCGCTTGCTGATAATTAGGGTCATGCTGCTGTGCAATGACTACTGTGTGTATTCTTTTAGGCGTAAAGCCTTCATACTCGATGGTCACTTGACTTTTTGCATCGGGCCGAAACCATGAGACTTCGCCTTCCCGCCGGAGTCTGGCTGATTCACGCACCAGACTATGGGCAAACATAATTGGCGCGGGCATCAGTTCGGGCGTTTCATTGCAGGCAAAGCCAAACATCATCCCCTGATCTCCGGCGCCGCCCTTTTCTACCCCCATAGAAATATCGTGGCTCTGCTTGTGAATAGTACTGATAACAGCCATAGATTTATAATCAAGACCATACTCGGCGCGGTCATAGCCTATTTTCTTAACGATTCCGCGGGCAATCTCTTGCACATCCACATATCCAGTGGTGGTAATTTCTCCGCCTACCAGGACCATACCAGTCGTCGTAAAAACTTCGCAAGCCACTCTTGAATATTGATCCTGCTTCAAGCACTCATCTACTACGCAATCTGAGATTTGATCGCAAATCTTATCAGGATGCCCCTCAGATACTGATTCAGATGTGAATAAATAGTTTTGGTTTTTCATTTGATTCCTTTCATATCGTAAACTTTTTCAGCGTCTTTTTTACGCTTTCCACTTCATTCATTATGTAAAAATGGATATTTTTCACACCCGATGCCAACAGGCCTTCCACTTGACGGTGTGCCCAGCGAATACCAATCTCGCTGCCATATTCCGGCGCCGAAAGCATCTCGCCTTTCAGCTCCTCTGGAATATGAATATGAAAAGTCTCGGGTAAACGCTCCAATTGCCTTAGGTTCCTGAGAATTTTTATACCTGGTATCACCGGAACCTGAATACCTGCCGCTCTGACTCTTTCCACAAAGGCAAAAAAACTGGCATTCTCAAAGAACATTTGGGTAACGATATAATCAGCGCCTGCTTCAATCTTTTCCTTGAGAAATTGAATATCCGTCTCTATATCGGGTGATTCGTAATGTTTTTCAGGATATCCTGCCACTCCGATGCACATATCAATAATATCCCCCGGCTGCCCGCCTTCCAGATATTCTCCTTGGCGCAGCTTGTGAATCTGTGTAACAAGGTCAGCAGCATAATTATTTAGGCTGCGATCAGGCGCTAAGTCTTTCTCATAAGCTAAAGTATCGCCACGAAGCGCCAGCACATTCTGGATGCCCAGAAAATTCAGGTCTATCAGGGCGTCTTCTGTCTCTTCACGGCTAAAACCCTGACACAAGAGATGCGCTACTGTGTCAATATGATAGCGGTTTTGAATCACACCGCAGATGCTGATGGTGCCTGGCCTTTTTTTGCGAACAATCTGTCGACTGCTGCCATCGGCACATTTTTTTGTAAGCATTCGGGCTGAATGGCTTGTGACATCTATATACGGCGGCTGAAGCGGCAAAAGCTCATTGACAATCTGCATAAGCTTGTCAGCACTGTGTCCACGCCTGGGAGGCAATATCTCGTAACTAAAGAGAGGCTGCCTTGCATTTTCTATATGTTCTGTGACTTTCATCCTGCTAAAATATGGTCATTTTTATAAAAGAGTGCAAAAAAAAATGCAGACGTTTGCGGACGCCTGCATTTTTTAATGTGTAAACAACCGCTATTTGAATATGACGCCAAGAGAGAGTGTCGCGGACTGATAATCGCCAACCTGAGCGGCTTCAGCATTGAGATAGAGAAACGGAATCTGCAGGGTGACACCGGCAGTATAGCGAAGGCTGTTATCACCGTCAATGGAAAATTCCAACTGTTGGGTGCTGCCATCTACATTTTCAAATCCATAACTGAGGGTTACATTGGTCTGGTCAAGGCCGGCGCCAACGTATGGTGAAATACTAAAACCCAGCGCTCCCAATGATTTTCCGAGCTCGGCATGCACATTCATATTGGTAGCTTCATAAAAATCACCAATTTTCATAAGCTGGTAATAAGCACCCACAGCCACATCAATAATGGGGACTGGCAGACTGGAGCGGAGGCCACCACCATAAATGGCAATTGTGCCCACATCATCCAGCTCAAATTCAGGAAGCCCACGCAGGCTCAGCTCCAGATTAACTGGCAAAAGGGGAATTCTTACCCTAAGATTTGCCTGCGGCACTAACATTGGCACTGCCATCAGATTCAATCCATTTGGAAAACGAAAATCGTTCAGCACATTATACAGCTCTTCAGCAAGACTCGCAGCCGTCTGATCTAAACCAGGTGTATTGATTGGCACACCTTGCTCGATGAGGGTTTGTCGAATGGCCGCCTGCATCTCATCGCGAGATTTTTTCCCTACAACTGCGCCATCCTCATCACTTGAGATGGTAGCTGTTTCCCCTTGAACGCCATTATAAAGCTGCCCAAATGACAAGGTCAGAGTATCAAGGCCAGGAAGGCCTAAATTACTAACATCATGGCTAATCTCCAACGCAGAAAGATCATAGCTGTATTTGTCTGCGGTTTCAGGAATAAGTGCCACGCTGGCTGCCAGCCCAAGGTCCACTCCTATAGGCGGAATCAGTCCGGTTTGGGTCTTGGCTTTCTTAAACAGACCGCTATTCATCGCTACGCCAAAACCAGTGACTAAAGGCCTGACATAACTGGTAGCGTTGTCTTCCGCCAGCTTTTCAAGGTTCTCTTCCAGGCTTTGTCCCATTGCTGCCACGGCAAATACAGCAAGCAGAATCAGAACTACCACTTTTTTCATTTTGTTCTCCTTTTCATTATTTAATTAAGACCATCTTTTGTATCTGAGAAAAAGCTTCCGCTTTCATTTTCACAAAATAGATGCCGCTGGCTGCTTCAGCGGAATTCCATTGCACCTGATGAACGCCTGGAGCAAGCTGCGCTAAAGTCCAGTTATGAATTTGCTGACCGCGGATATTGTAAATGGCCAGACTGATGTCTCCCCTATTCGGCACAGCAAAAGGAATAGTAACAGCGGCATTGAAAGGATTTGGATAGACAGGCTGAAGCTCATAGCTTTCCGGCAAAAAGGCTCTGACTTGCTTCATAAAGTTTCCAGCAAGGTCTATAAGATCAGCAGAATTAAGCACATCTATAGAATACTTGTCTTCAAAAACCAAATCTAAACTTTGTCCTTTTCCACTCAAATCAAGCCAGATAATTCGAGTATCGCCGCCTTCCTGAATCGTAAACCGACGAAAACCTTCGATATGGGGAAGGTCTGACTCTGCCCATAGTCCTTTCAGGCGAATATCAGCCGCGGCAATTGTTTCACCAGACAATATTTTAAAGCCTTTTTCCAGCTCTTGCACAATAAAATGGCTTTCCTGCCCGCTATCTTTGGAAAAATTTCTCTCTCCTTTCAGGACATGCTGTATTCCCATAGTCACATCAAGAATATTTACGATGTGATTATCATCCATATCAGCAGCCCAATACTGGCAATCGGTCTGGGCGCTGTCTGGATAAAAGGTAAACTGAATCATCTTTACCAAGTCATTAACACCCAACTTGCCATCCTGGTCAATATCACCTTTTGCATAATCTGGACAGACATTGTAGAGCCCACCCTCTAAAAGGAAATTGACAAGGCGACGAATAAGCTCACTGCGCTGACCCTGGCTGTTATCAACCCCGCCCAACTCAAATGTGGCGGCGATGGTATTAAATGCTTCAGTCTCCTGGCCAGCCATTACAGTATATCCGATGACATAGTTTTTCAGCAGAGCCTGAGCCGTATTGGATGGGATAATACGATCGATGAAAGCATTGGGCCCGATATAAGCAGCTTCAATATCAAAGGTAAGGGTATTGCTCACGCCCTTCAACTGCCGCAAATCGCTGCTGCCATCTACTGCTGACGCGATGCCAAATTTCCCATGGAGGCTGGTTTGCGGATCAAAGCCCCAGGTATCTCCCCCTTCAAGATAGAGATTTCCGCCCTGGTCGAGATAGCTGGCAAATGCCACAGCTTCACTCTCCGGCAGACGATAAGTGTGGCTGTAAACTCCTAGGGTAATAAAAACAGCCTGATAGTATTTTAGCTTTTCGATTGGTATATCTTTATAGTCGCGATAATACTCTACATTTAGTCCCAATTCATTTCTCAGTGTTTCATAAATGAGATTCCCGCTGCCACTATTTTTATCGGGGTCCCAAACCAGAAAATCACCGGGATTAATGAGAAAACGAATGGTATCATTGCTTACAGAGCCGTCGGCTATCCATTTAAATACAATTTTTGCCGGCACTTGGGCAGGCAAACTGTCTGCCAGATGAAAGCTTAGGGTATCGCCAAGATTGATTTCCTCGCCTGGCAGCAGATTTCCAAAAGCAAGGGAATCATTAGCAAGAAAAAGCAGCTCAGGGTTGAGATTTTCCAGCTTGAGTGAACCGCTTTTTAGCTCGCCGTGACCACGGTTTTTAATGGTGAATGCCAGCGCCATTGTCTCGCTGCTGTGGGGACGACCATCCTGATTACCATCTATGTCGGTCATTTCATACTTTTCAAGCTGAAAGACGCCGGCAACAGCCTGAAATCTGAGAATATGGCTATATTGATAAAGGGAATCTACACCATTTGAATCAGGAGAAGTCCCTTCTATAAGCATATTGAGCGAAAGTCTCTTGCCATCGGGCACATCTTCAGATAAATAGCAAATGGCAGAAATTGAGTCGCTGAATACAGTGGCTGAATCAATAGTGCCCAAATTCCAGGTCTCGGCAAGCAGGCTAATGTAGTCGCTGTCATTTGAAGTGAATGAAACAGCGGCATTATACAAGGGCTTATTGCCCAGATTACTGATAGAAAAGCTCAGAGAAAGGGTATCCAGGCCCTCTATCAACCCATTAGCTCCATTTGTCTCTGATAACTGATAAGCGCTCACCACCAAATATGGAATATCAGCCGTGATCACTTCGAGCTCCTCAGAGAGCGTTACCTTATTCCGGCCGGTAACAGTCATCACCACCGGCAAGCCCATCTCCACAGGCTGAGAAAATACAATGCTCACAAGACCATTGGCATCACTGTAGGCAGAGCCCAAAAAGCTTTCTCCCTGCCAGAGACTGACGAATATATCTTCCCCGGCCTCTCCGTTCAATGTGAATAGCTGCGAACCAGACATCAGCGTCTTTTCATATTCGGCGGCAATGACCGTGGGTGTTTTTGTCCTTACTGTCAGCGTCGGGTCCCCAAACAGATGCCAAGTCTGATACATATCAGCGCCACTGGACCCGTATTTATCAATCATAGCAGCGCTTCCGTGAAAATAGAGGGCACCTACTGTGCTAAAAAGCTCATCAACAAGGAGATCAATATATTCATCTTCAGCAGCCATCGGCGGATTCCAGGACTGATTGATGCTGCTGCCATAAAATGCGATAGCTCCTTTGGGGGTTTGCGGCGTGCCAGCCTGCAGCCAAACTTCACCAAAGCAATCATTGTAGCTCATATTTCCATTGACACAAGCCACACTGAAGATATAGGGATATTTCCCAGAATTGTTCAGGCTATTGATATTGCTATTGCTGAATCCGCTGCTGCCCCAACTGGTCGTGCTGCCGTGACCTACATAGTTCACGATACCGCGCCCTTCATTCAGGGCATTGCTCACCATACTTGAATTTGCCGTGGGGTCATATATCTGATCAACCACAGCATAGCCATAATTCAGAAGTTTATTTCGAATAATGTCCATATGCTGATTGTCATATTCGCCATTATCGCCAGGGCCCTGATTGGAAGCAATGCCGGCTCCCTTAGCAAGCCAGCTTGCAGACGTTGTGATATCTCGCTCATAGTAGAGGACTTTATTGACCTGGACTTTAATATTATCGCTATTATCTCCAGAAAAGCGGCCAATAAAAGCGTCAGGGTAATTGTCATTACCTTCTAAAAGAGCATAAACTGGGTCTGCCAGCGCACCATTGGCGGCACCAATATTTCCAATGGCAGCCACCGGTTCATTATATTCCCCTACCAGCAGAATATAAGCCAGACCTTCAGGCTGATTATACCGGCTCTGAATGGCACTTTTAATGGCGTTGATACTATTCCCCACCTGAGAAAGCGGCAGCAATTCCACCGTCAATCCCTTTTGCTGCTTCCAGTCTACAAAATCTTCCATATCCCCCAGGAAGGCATCTTTTGCAATAATTAGCATCCGCCCAAATTCTGAGACAAAATCAAATTTTCCTTCAAACCGCTCATTATTAAGAAAATGACGCTGAAAAATAGTTTCAAAAGCCCGGTCTCTGGGTTTAGAAAGGCTTAATCTACTGTCTTCGCTCCCGGCAATAGGTGTGAGACGTATAATCATTTCAGAGCAGAGTTCCAGACGATTCTCAGCGGGAAAAAACTGCGCTGGGAATAGATGAACTGCCATACCGATTGCACCGTGTAAAATATATGGCTCGTTAGCGCTGACCT
Source organism: Fidelibacterota bacterium (assembly GCA_011049095.1). Classification (GTDB taxonomy): domain Bacteria; phylum Fidelibacterota; class Fidelibacteria; order Fidelibacterales; family DSDE01; genus DSDE01. Next base: position 338 of record DSDE01000204.1, on the reverse strand, counting down.
GGACAGCCGGATATGCTGCGTCATGAAGGTAGGCAGAGCCAGTCTCAAATGGAATAGCGCCGACATCCTGGTTGCGAAAAAGCATACCTCTGCTGGGTATAGCTGGATACTTCAGCAATATTGAGCGTTTTTCAGCGCTTATCAGCTCGGCTTTATACTGCTGGTGTTTGTCGAGGCGCAAAGCAAAAGCAGCGCCAGGCAGATCGGGGTTGCCAACGGTATGATTAAAAAAAGCTTTGGGGAAAGTGATGCGCGTAAAGACTCCCTGACTCGTGCTGACCTCTTCTAAATTAACAGCCTCTAACTGGTAGTGGATGATAAAGCTTTCACCATCTATT
>DSDE01000320.1 GCA_011049095.1 Fidelibacterota bacterium | reverse complement strand
TTACTATAGCGGCGCTGATTTTATGGCTGATCTGGCCGGTAAAAATCTTCTCTGCCCTCTTTTATGGCGCACTGATTTTACTGCTCTTTAGCCTCTTTTTTTTTCGAGACCCACAGCGGCAGGTGACCAGCAGAAGCAATTGCCTGGTATCTCCGGCTGACGGCAAAGTCATCGCAATCAAAGAGAATGTCAGCCATCCGGTGACAGGTGAAGCTTCCTGTTTTCTAGCAATCTTTCTCGCAATCACCAATGTTCACGTTAACCGCTATCCTATCGCCGGAAAAGTGAAATCAGTCAACTATAAGAAAGGTCGCTTCTTGGCGGCATTTAACCCGGATGCAGGCGATTTGAATGAGCAGTATGTCATCAATTTCGAAAGTGTTTACGGTATGGTGCAAATGCGCCAGATTGCTGGAATCATCGCCCGCAGACTGGTCTGCAATGCACGTGTGGGCGATAAGGTTTCAGTCGGCGAGAAATTTGGCCTTATGAAGTTTTCCAGTCGCATTGACCTTTATTTTCCTATGAGTGGCAAGCTCCAGGTCGAGGTAGGCGAGAAAGTTCGGGGCGGTGAATCAGTTTTAGCATTTTTCCCGGAGCAGTATAATGAAGATTAAAATTAAACGAACGGTTTGGCCTAGTATGTTTACTCTGGCGAATATGTTTTTGGGCTATCTGGCAATAATGCAGATTTTTCAGGGTGCCAGTTGCAGCGCCGAAGACCCCTCTTATTTCCATCGTAAAATAATACTTGCTGGTTGGCTCGTTTTTATTGGCTCTATCCTCGACGGGCTGGATGGGAAAGTGGCGCGCTTGATTCATGGTTCATCTGATTTTGGTGTGGAAATTGACTCTCTGGCTGATTTACTGACCTTTGTCATTACGCCTTCGATTATGATATATTTTGTCTATGCCAATGATATCGCTATTGTTGGTGTGGCTATCAGCTTTCTATATGTGATTTTTGGAACGATCCGCCTGGCCCGCTTTAATGTCATCGCTCACCGTCTATCTCCTACACATTTTATCGGCTTGCCAAGCCCTCTGGCTGCTATCACGGCAATGTCAATTCCTATGTTTTCACTGGCCTGGTTTGACCATCCTGGCAAAGCCAAAATTGTTATCCCTTTTATGATTATTCTCGGATTTTTGATGGTTTCAAATATTACATTTAAAAAATTCAGCCATTTCTCGCTGCGGAAAGATTCTAGTTTCCGGCGCGATACATTGATTGTGCTAATAAATCTGATTTTAACAATTATTTATCGGGAAAAAATCTTACTGATCTTGACCGCCCTGACGGTGATCGCAAATATTTTATCCTACTGGAAGAAAACAAATGTTGCCGAAGATGAATTTGAACTTGATGAGGAAGAGGAGGTTTAGAAAATATGGCAATTATTCAGGTAGAAGTGCGCTTAAAAGAAGGTATTCTAGACCCACAGGGGAAAGCAATCCAACATGCCCTCGATAGTATGGGCTATAAAGATTGCCAGTCTGTGCAGTGCGGAAAGTTTTTTGAGCTGGATTTTGGCGCAATGCCCAGTGATGAAGCGCTGAAACAGGCTGAAGCCGTGGCCAAAAAGATCTTGGCAAACCCAAATATCGAAGTCTTTTTCCTCAAGGTAAAGGAATAGCTTGTGAAAGCGGGTATTATTGTATTTCCTGGCTCAAACTGCGACCACGATGCCTATTGGGCTCTTAGGGAAACCCTGGACATAAGAGCTGATTTTATCTGGCACCGGGAAACGGAATTAAAAGGGTATGATTTCCTGATTCTGCCTGGGGGATTTTCATATGGCGATTATCTTCGCAGCGGTGCAATTGCAAGGTTTTCCCCAGTGATGCAGGAGCTTCAAAAGCTGGCAGAAAAGGGTACACCTATCATCGGAATCTGCAATGGTTTTCAGATTCTCACGGAATCGGGGCTTTTACCCGGGGCGCTTACCGTCAATGACACAATGAAGTTTGAATGCCGAATGATTAATCTAAAACTTTCTGAAAATAGAAGTTTATGGACGAAACGCTATGAGAGGGGCGCTATTCTCAATATGCCCATAGCCCATGGTGAAGGCCGATATATCGCTGATAGTGATCTTCTCAAAGAGCTGGAGGATAATCAACAGATTGTTTTTCAATATTGCGATGAAGCGGGAAATATCACCGATGCGGCCAATCCCAACGGCTCAGTGAATCATATCGCCGGAATCTGTAATAAGGAGGGAAATGTATTGGGAATGATGCCTCATCCTGAGCGCGTTGTAGAAGCTGTTCTCGGAGGTACAGATGGGAAAGCCATTTTTCAAAGTTTGCTGGAGGTTCTATGAAAAAGAATACGACAATTGGTTATGCTTTAGGCATTATTATCTTGGGTGCGATTATTGGTGGCATATTGGGTGAACTATTTGGCCTGGTCTTGCCTGAGAGTGTTGTGAAGGAGTTTTTCCTGAGGAAATTTGAGTTTGGTCTCGATAATCCACTTTCATTTGATCTCAATGTTATTACATTTAGTTTTTCTTTGATGTTGCGGATGAATGTGGTCAGTCTCATCGGGATTGGCTTTGGTTACTATTTTCTCAGATATACCCGATAGGAGGTTTTATGTTTGGTTCTTTAGGTTTACCAGAACTTTTGATTATCTTTTTCGTCATTTTACTGCTTTTTGGCGCAAAACGTCTGCCGGAATTGGCGGCAGGGCTTGGCAAGGGTTTGAGAGAATTTAAAAAAGCAGCCAGTGATGTAAAAGAGGAGCTGGAGGAAGCCACACGCCTTGATGAAAATGAAAGTGGTAAAAAGAAAAAAGATTAGGAATTTCACACATTGAGAATGATTGAAGAGCTTCGACGGGAAATCCGTAATATTGAACAATTCAATATTTTTACTGGAATAGACTGGAAATGGCTGGAAAAGCACCTGGAAAGACAAGAAAAGCTAGATGGGCCTTTGTCGGGAAAACGAATTGTCATAAAAGACAATATCAATGTAAAAGGTCTGCCAGTGACTTGTGGAAGCAATATGCTGAAGTCATATAAAGCCCTCTATAATGCGACGGTCATCGAGAAAATTTTGGCTGCAGGCGGCATTATTATTGGCAAAGCCAATATGGATGAATTTGCAATGGGCTCTTCCAATGAGTATTCAGCTTTCGGGCCGGTGAAGAACCCGGTGAATCCAGCGTATGTGCCAGGAGGGTCAAGTGGCGGCTCGGCAGCGGCGGTGGCCTCAGGCATTGCGGATTATGCTTTAGGTAGCGATACGGGAGGCTCCATTCGCCAGCCGGCTGCTTATACTGGCACTGTCGGTTTGAAGCCAAGCTACGGTAGAGTGAGTCGCTATGGGTTAACTGCCTTTGCCTCATCTCTTGATCAGATAGGTCCCATAACAAGAACGGTGGCTCAAGCGGCGGAGCTTTTAGAAATTATCGCCGGCCACGACGCTCGTGATGCCACTTCCGCTGTGCAGCCGGTTCCAGCATACAGTAAGTTTTTAACTGATAAGCCAAAGAAAATTCGTATTGGTATTCCCATAGAGCTTTTAAAGGAAGCTATCGATGCTGATGTTCGATCTGCTTTTGAAAAAACCATCGATACCTGCCGCCAAGCCGGTTTTGAAATTTTGAATGTGAATCTTCCCAACAGCCGCTATGCTATTGCGGCCTATTATATTTTGGCCACGGCGGAAGCCAGTTCCAATCTTGCCCGTTTTGATGGTGTGCGCTATGGGTACCGCAGCCAAAGTGAGGCTAAAGATATCAGCAGCTTTTTTGCGCAAAACAGGGAAGAAGCTTTTGGTCAAGAGGTTAAAAGACGCATAATGCTGGGAACCTACGTGCTCTCTTCCGGCTATTACGACGCTTATTATGGCAAAGCGCAAAAAGTGCGGCGCCTGATATATAAAGACTTTAATACGGCGCTGAGCAAATCTGATCTGATTGTAATGCCAACCACGCCAACACCGGCATTTCGCTTAGGCGAAAAATGTGACGATCCTCTGGCGATGTATCTCAATGATGTTTTTACTGTAGCGATAAATATCGCCGGTGTTCCTGCTCTTTCAGTACCGATGGGAAAAACGGAAGCGGGATTGCCGATGGGCTTTCAAATTGTTGGCCGGCCCTTTCAAGAGGGAACAATTCTTCAGCTCGGACATTTTATTGAGGAAAAAAATGAGTGAGCTGAATGAAAAAAAAGCAAAAAATATCAATAAATCCTCGGTGGCGAGGATTTATTGATTTAATCACGCCATATTCATATATCACAGGGATTGATTTCTGATTATGTTTCGATTTGCCTATCCATGGTTTTTTGCGCTCTTGCTTCCATTGTTTTATTTGATGTGGAGAGAGCTAAAGAAAGCTAGTCCAGTTGATTCGCTTCGTTTCGGAACAGTCTCAATATTAAAGCGGATGCCTCATCGCAGCCATTATAAAATTTTTGTGCCCGTTGTTTTTCGTTATGCAGCAATGGCGCTGATGATTGGAGCTTTAGCCAGGCCGCAGTCGGGTAATGTGACCCGCGAGCTGACAGAAAAAGGTATTGATATTATTTTGGCGCTGGATCTCAGTGGGTCAATGCGGGCGGTAGATTTTGAGCCTAATCGCCTGGAAGCGGCAAAAAGTGTGGCCGCTGATTTTGTAAAAGGGCGACTAAGCGATCGTATTGGCTTGGTTGTTTTTGCCGGTGAATCTTTTCTTCAATGTCCCCTCACGGTTGACTATGACGTTTTGTTGAGCATTCTTAATCAGATGGATATTATTCCTGAAGAGTATGACGGTACTGCTATTGGTCTGGCTATCAGCAATGGTATTAATCGCCTGAGAGATTCAGAATCAGACAGTAAAGTCATTATTCTCCTTAGCGATGGCGCCAATAATGCCGGCGATATTGCTCCCCTCACAGCCGCCGGATTTGCTGATAAATATGGAATAAAAATTTATACCATAGCGATGGGGAAAAGCGGTCGGGTGATGATGCCTATGCCCAATGCTTTCGGCGGCGGCACCAGAATGGTTCCCGTGGATATGGAGATTGATGACAAACTCTTGGCGCAAATCGCAGAAAAAACTGGCGGAAAGTTTTTTAAAGCCGATTCAGAAGAAAAATTGAAATCTATCTGGAATGAAATATCCGAGATGGAACAGACGGAAATTAAAACATCTCAGTATCTTGACTGGATAGACTGCTATCCTAAATGGCTCATAAGCGCAGCCATTCTAATGGGGCTTGCCTGGCTTTTGTCTTTTATCATTTGGAGAATCGGACCATGATAGAATTTGATAATGTTCAGGCGCTATGGCTTTTATTGTTGACCCCCTTTTTCTGGCTTCTTGAATTAATCATTGCTCGTCGCCAGCAGAAAAAGATGCTAAAAGCCTTTCATCACGCTACCCTTCCTCGGATTCAAAATGATTTTGGGAAATCACTGCGGAGCTGGAAACGCAATCTTGAAATGATAGCTTTTATTTTGCTCATTATCGCCCTTTCAGGTCCCAAGGTGGGCGCAGAGCTGCGGGAAATCCAGCGCGAAGGCGTAGATTTGATAATTGCCTTAGACCTCAGCCGAAGTATGACAGTAGAAGATATCAGCCCCAACAGGCTGGACAGGGCGAAATTTGAAATAAGAAAATTGATTCACAAACTCAGGGGAGACCGGGTCGGTCTTATTGCTTTTGCCGGGGTTGCCCATCTTCATTGCCCGCTCACCCTTGATCACAGCGCTGCTTTGATGCTCCTTGATGTAATGGATGAAAAACTGCTCCCGGTTCAAGGCACTGCCCTTGCTGATGCCGTCAACATTGCCAGGAAAAGTTTTTCCATCACAGAAAAAAAACACAAGGCATTGATTATTATCAGCGATGGAGAAGATCATGAAAAAGCAGTGAGCGATGCTGTAAATGCCGCAATAAATGAAGGTATAGTAATCTATTCCGTTGGTGTTGGCACACTCTCCGGAGGCCCTATTCCTATAAAAAAAAATGATCAGGTCAGTGATTTTATGCGCAATGGAAGCGGCCAAATCATCATCAGCCAGCTGACGGAGTCGAGCCTCAGAGAGATTGCTCAAAGCTCTGGCGGGCAGTATGTGCGGCTGACAGACCTAAAAGAACCCTTAGAGAAAATCTACCAGGATATTGGCACACTGGAGCAAAAACAGTTTCAAACCCACCAATTCAGCCAATATGAGAATATTTACTATATTCCCTTATTTTTTGCAGTTTTATTTAGTTTTTTTGTATTTGCTCTTCCTCAAACCTGGCAAAAGAAAGGAGGGACTCAGCAATGATGCGAATTCTAAAGCTGCTGCCGCTCTTTTTTATTATGCAAAACCTTTTAGCTGACCCTGGCCTGAGAGCCTGGGAAAATGAAAAATATAATGAGGCGCGGGCCTATTATCAAAATCGCCTTGAGAAAGAAAATAAGCCGCTCCTGTACTACAATATGGGCACGAGCGCCCACAAAGAGGGAAATGCAAACTTAGCGGAAGAGGCTCTGACTCAAGCTCTCAAAGCCAATGATCCCAAACTATTGGCCAAAACACACTACAATTTGGGGCAGGTACAGATTCAGCAGAAAAATCTGCAAGGTGCAGCAGAAAATTTCCTGAAATCAATTCTATATGATCCCAGTGATAGCAATGCCAAGGCGATGTATGAACTGACACGACAAATGATGCAGCAGCAAGAGCAGCAAGAGCAGCCTGGAGGCGACCATTCTCAAGAAGAGGATCAGCAGGACCAAGAACAAAAGCAGAGCGACGGTCAAGATGAAAATCAGCAGGAGAATAGTTCCCAAAAGATTTCTGACGATAATCAGCAGGAAGAGCAACAGGAACAGTCGTCAATGTCTGTCAGCCCGCAAGAGCAGCAGATGAGTGATGACCAGGCCGAGAATATTCTCAATGCGATGCGGGAGCGGGAAAAGGAAGCAATGAAAAAACTGCTCAATCAACAATATAAAGGTTCCAAATTAAAGCGGAGCAAAGAGTGGTGAAAAGAATACTATTCCGGTTTATTGTGACTCTCTTACTGCCGATCTCTTTTTTGAAAAGCGAGCCAAGGGTCACAGCATCCGTGGATCAGCACCTGATTACAATGAAAAGCCGCTTTACATTTTCCATAGAATTTGAAGATTTCAGCAGCTTTCCAGGATTCAGTTATGATTTTAAACCCGATTTTATGCTTATTTCTGGCCCGAGTCGCTCAACGCAATTCAGCATAGTGAATGGCCGTTCCAGCAGCAAAAAGGTGCTCTCATATACGCTGGCGCCCCTGCGGGAAGGTGAATTGACCATTCCTTCCTTTTCTTTTTCTTACCGGGGAAAAACTTATACAACTGATGCTGTCAAAGTAAGCGTGCAGGGACAGATTGTCAATCCTGCTGCCCGACAGAGCCGTCCGGAACAGGCATTTATCGAGGTGATTCCAGCAAAGACAAACATTGTAAGCGGTGAAGCTGTATCCGTGATTTTTAAACTTTATTATCAGGTTCAGGTTGTTAATTATAGCTTTGATCCCATTTCCGCTATCGAAGGCGCTCTGATTGAAAATATTCAGCAGAGTCGTAATCCTGCCGTTTCCGAGGAAAATATTCAAGGTCAGATTTACAACGCCGCTGTATTGCGTCGTATTATCATCACACCGACTCAATCTGGTAAATTGATTATTCCTCCACAGCGGGTTCGATTAGAGGTAAAAAGCCAGCGAGGCGGAAGTTTTTTTGATGACCCGTTTTTTGGAGGCGCCTTCACGCAGTCAAAGGATATTATTACGCCTGCATATACTTTTGATGTGAAGCCCCTCCCGCCAGGTCGGCCAGAAACTTTTACCGGGGCCGTTGGTGAATACTCACTTAGCGCCGGATTGGACACAAACTCCGTGCAGGCAAATCAAGCGATTACATATAGTATCACAGTCAGTGGCAACGGCAATCTGAAAATATTTACATTCCCAAAAATCACATTCCCAAAGACTTTTCAGGTCTTTGAGCCAAAGGTAAAAGAGAATATTAGGGTTCAGGATAACGGAATCAGTGGTTCAAAAACCTGGGAATTCGTCTTAATTCCTGATGAATCTGGCCAATTTGAATTGCCTCCCGCTACTTTTAGCTATTATAGCCCCAGACAAAACCGCTATCTTAGCATCGAGAAAAGTGTGCCAACTCTTTTTGTAAGTCCCAATGAACGCCTAATAGTTGAAAATCAGGGTTCGCTCACACCTCAGCAAGTCCAGTTCTTGAGAGAAGATATCAGACATATTTTTTCTCAGGAATCGGGCATCAGACCAGCAAAGATTTCTCTGTCAAAAGACAGGAGCCTGAAGATTGCCATAGCATCCCTCAGTATGCTTCTGATTCTTTTTATCACCAGCAATCTCCTGTGGTACCGCAGGGTGAACGATCCGGCTTACCAGCGTCGTCTGTCTGCTTTTTCCAAAGCCAAAGAGGCTTTGCGACAAACAGATGGCACAGAGCTCCTTGGTATTTCTGCTGCCTTAAACAGATATTTGGCTGATATATTCAACCTTCTGGAAGGCGAAGTTCATATGGCGACGATAGAAAGAAAGTTTCCTAGAGCTAAGCAGGCCAAGCTTGTACTGGGGGAGCTGCAAGATTTGATGCGCCTGCTGGAAGCGCTAAAATATGCTCCAGCGCAAGATTTGCCAAAAGATATTAAAGAGCAGGTGAGTCTCATGATACAAAAACTGGAGGATATACGAGAATGAGGCAGCGCATTTTGATTCTATTTATTCTCATCTCGGTTCCTGTATTTCTTTTAGGAGAGTCTGAGCGGGAAAAACTCTTTTCGAAAGCAAATCAGGCTTACGAAGCAGGACAAATGCAAGAGGCCCTGGAACGCTATTTAGACTTACTTTATAGTGGCGAGGTGAGTTTCCAGCTCTATTATAATTTAGGGAATGCCTACTACAGAATGGGAAAAATTGGCAGAGCCATCCAATATTGGGAAAAAGCAGCGCTCCTCCAGCCACAAAATGGAGACTTGAATCATAATCTTGAGCTGGCAAGATTGAAAATTTTGGACAGGGTTGTTTTACCTAAAGCTTTTTTTCTTTTTGAATATTACTGGGATTTCAGAAGCAGCGCTGATATGCTAAGCTGGCTAAAACGAACAATCTGGCTGGCATTTTTCACACTTTTTTTCTGGTTTCTGCCCTATTGGCTTATTCTTGGTAAAAATATTCGCAGCAATTTGAATCATTATCTTAAAATTCCCAAAATCATCCTTTTGATTCTTTTTTCAGCCTCTATACTCATTTCTATTGATGCGATCCGATATAATTATGGCAATCATCAGGCAATTGTCATTAGCAATGAGGTGCAGGTGAAGTCTGCACCTCTTATCAGTTCTAATACACTATTTATACTTCATGAGGGGTCTAAAGTTAATTTAATATTAGATGAAAACAAGGAATGGTACAAAATTTCCTATTATGGTGATAAATCCGGTTGGGTTCGGAGAGAAGACCTGGGAGAAATTTGATGAAAAAAACATGTTTTCTAATGATCTTTATTGCGGCTTTCCTTTTGGCGAAAACACCGCAGGAAGAATTTCTTGATCCGATGCTTCTAGGCATGCCTGAAACGATTCGCCACAGCAGTTTTTCTACAGAAGATGAGAAAATGGTATTCCGGGAAGAAACGGACTCATTCCGCATCGATATTAATTCTGAAAAGATGGTTCGCCACGGCTTTAGAATTCAGCTTGCAGCTACACCCAGTCTTGCTCAGGCAGAAGAGCTTGAACGCCGCGCTTTGGATATTTTTGGCAATGAAGTATATCTGGTTTTTGAATCACCCAATTACAAAGTGAGAGTGGGAAATTTTCTAACAACTCGTGATGCAGAGGATCTCATACGTCTTGCCAGATTAAATGGTTTTCCTAGAGCCTGGACTGTTCCCAGCGATATTATTATCAATAATCTTAACCGCCGATATTAATTTTTCTCAGCTAAGCTGATTTATACAGATGATTTTTAAAATACTGCAGGCAAAGATATTTTCAATTCTCGGTAAGCTTTTTTGTCTTTTTTTTATTATGGTGTCGCATTATTCCAAGCTTGATGCTTCTGAAGAAAAATTTTTTCACCACTATGGCGAAATGCTATACAATGGGCTTTTAGCCTACACTAATTTTGATTTTGAGCAGGCAGATTCAATTTTTCAGCAGATTGAGAAAAGCAGCGCTTATTATCCAATTGCTGGTTTTTTCCGAATGAATAATCAATACAGTCGTTTAAAATATGATGGGAAGCTCCAGGCTGCAAATCGCTATATCCTGGAAAACTCACCTCAGCTTCTCCTTAGATTTGATGATTATGCAGACAAAAACCCTGGTCCGATGTGTCATCTTTATGCCGGTGTAAGCCACAGTTTGAATTCACGGATTTTTATGGGCCAAGGTCAATATTTAAAAGCGCTTCACAATGGGATGAAAGCTATAATAGCCGTTAATAAAGCGGAAAAATTATCGCCTGGAGACCCGGAGATTTGCCTGGCTCAGGGTACATATAACTATTTTGGTGGCGTAATGGCTGATCATTTTTCTGCAGTCAATCTAATCTATAATTCTGAAGAGAAGAGAAATTTGGGTCTGCAGCAACTGGAGAAAGCCTGGAATGAGGGGCATTTTGCTCGCTGGGAAGCAGGAGGATTGCTCTTGATGTTGGAACTCTATGAGCAGGAAAACTATCCTGAGGCAAAAAAACTGGGAACTGTCCTGACTGAGAGATTTCCAGGGAATCCAGAATTTATGGCTCATTATATCGAAGCTTTAATTTATCTTGGTGCGTTGGAAGAGGCGCGCCGCCTTTTGTTAGATTATCCGAAAATTTATGCGGGAAGAATAGCAGAGCCCGGCGTTGCAGTGTGGGAAATACGCCAACGCTACTTGGAGGCATTGCATGCGATGCAGAGTGGGAACCTGGATATGGCTAAGGGGCTCTTTAAAAACGTTATGGAAAATTATAATTTCGAGTTTCGCTGGCATCTTGCCATTATCCTATATAAG